>JAIVHN010000017.1 GCA_020201015.1 Spirochaeta sp.
GCATGCGAATGACTTCCATGTTCCACTGTGCACCGGTCTGGAAGAACTCATCGTTGGGTTCGACGCGCTCGGCGCGTGCGGGGAGCGCGTTGTTTCCGCCGGAGAAACTACAGGCTGTGGATAAAAGCAGCAGGATAACAGCAGCTGAAACCAACAGAGGGGGCGGTGCCAGCGTGGGCCAATAAAAACCACGACGCTGGACGCGATCTGAGGAGCTATGTGTTGGCTTGTTGTTCCTGCCTTGGACACTCATCTTTGATAAGATACTACATCTTTTTGTGTACGTCCGGTACAGTTTTGCATGAAGTTTGTGCCGCGAAACACCGAAAAAACCTACATTTTGGACCCATATTTATGGCCATAAATATGGGTGGGAATATGGGTCCGAATTCGTCATACGTTTGCGTTGACGGTGGGTGCGCGTCCGGTGAGCCCTACCGGACGCGCACGACGGTGGCGCCACAGGGCGTGCCGCCGTGCCACAGGGCCACAGGGCGTGCCGACGTGCCACAGGGCGTGCCGCCATGCTGCCGGGCGTGCCACCGGGCCACCGTGCCGCCATGCCGCCCACCAGCCAGCGCCCACCAGCCAGCGGCCAGCAGCCAGCGGCCAGCAGCCAGCCCACCAGCCAGCCCACCAGCCAGCCCACCAGCCAGCCCACCAGCCAGCCCACCAGCCAGCAATGATCCAATTTGCACCGCTAAAAAGAAACCGCTACAATGAGGGTCTATGAAGCTCGTGTTGAGTTCTCGCACCCGTATAGCCTTGGTAGTGTTTCTGGCAACCCTGCCCGCGCTCCTCACGATTCTTGTCACATGGCAGACATCGGAACGGCAGGCTCTTGAGCAGGCGCAGGAGAACGCGGTTGAGACACTCGAGTCGGCCACGAGGTCGCTGCATCTTCTGCATGAGAACACGTTGCAGCTGCTGCGCACTATTGGTGAGCTTCCGCTTGCGGACTTTGGCGAGGGTACGGACTACAGCACTTACCTCAGTAACCTGCTTATTCGCAATTCCTACTATGCAACAATATTGGTAGCTGACGCAGAGGCATTGGTTTTTGTTGCTGGTGTAGATATCGAACCCTATAGTTTGGCAGACCGGGCTTACTATCAAGAGCTCAAACGTGCTCCACGATTTCTGGCAGGTGAAATGGTTGTAAGTCGTTCTACCGGACATCGGGTGATTCCATATGTATATCCGATCTTAAGCAATGTAGGGACGCTGGATTACTTCCTTCTGGCGGCATTTCGTGTCGACCGTCTTCCTGATGTGCTGAATTTAGGACGCCTGCATGAAGCCGGTGTGTTGGAAGTCTTTGATCGTGACGGTGCACTCGTGTTTGAGGGGACTGCCGATGGGGAGTTGCAGCGGGATGGTCAAGAGTATATCACTGCGCAGGCCGAGCTTGTGTCTCCCGACGACCCAGTACCGCACCTGTATCTCCGGTATAGCATTCCTGTGGCGGCTGCACGCGCCGGGATCCGGAGTATTGGAGTGCGAAACAGCGGGATCATGCTTGCAGTTATGCTGTGTGGTGCCGCCGCCGCATGGCTTTACGGAACGCATCAAATTACCCGGCGCGTACAGCTGCCCGAAATGAAGAATGGCAAGTATCGTCGTCTGCCGCCAGCTCTTAAGTCCGGCGACGACATCGGGCGTCTGGCCGAGTCCATTGAGAGCATGGCCGAGTCGGTGGTTCGTCGAGAGATGGAGTTATCGCGTTCGGCCGAGGAGTTACGGTTTTTGGTTGCAGAGCGTGAGGCCTTGATGCATGAGGTGCATCACCGAGTCAAGAACAACCTCCAGGTTATCTCAAGCCTTCTGAGTCTATCACAGCACGAGATTAGGCCGGAGGATGCTGTAACCGTACTCCGTGATGCACATCAACGCATTGAATCAATTGCCTTAGTACATGAAGAGATTTATGAACAGGGTACGCTTCATCGGCTTTCCGTCCGGCGCTATCTTGAAAGCCTCTCAAATCAGGTGCGTAACTCCTACATCGGCTCTTTTCAATTGCTAGATGTAGAGCTTCTGGCCGACGATGTAGAACTCAACCTGGACACGGCAATTCCACTTGGCTTAGTGGTGAACGAGGTTCTCAGCCAGACCCTGCGTTGTGCTGAGCAAACACGACAGCCCGCCAAAGTAGGAATTACGGCACGAAAGCTGCGTGAATCCGAACGGCTGAGCCTGAGCATGGTGGTGGAAAGCCCAATGTCGGCGCAGCTAGGCTTTTTGGGGTCGGATTCCCTCTCGTACCAATTGTTGAATGCCCTTGCGCTTCAGATTGGTGCTAAAATGATCATAGAAGGTGGCGACAGAGTGGTGGTTCAGTTCGATAGTGCTCTACTCACCACCGCCGGACAGGTTGTTGAGGAGATATCGCGTGGAACTTAAGCTTGAACATGCCAGCACGGCCGATGTGTATAAGCTCTTCATTGGGTGTATTGTGCCCCGCCCCATTGCGTGGATTACGTCGCAGAGTCCGGAGGGAGTAGTTAACCTCGCACCATTCAGTTTCTTCAACGGAGTTGCCTCGAATCCTCCTACTATTTCGGTATCGTTTGCGTACAACACCCAGAATCAAGATGGCCGTAAGGATACCCTGGCAAATATTCAACAAACAGGAGAGTTTGTGGTAAATGCTGCCACCGAGCCCAATGAAGTCTTTGTCAACGACAGTGCGGTGAACTATCCGCGCGAACGTGGAGAGCCCCATGAACTTGGGATAGAGACGCGGCCGTCATGTTTGGTTGTGCCTCCACGTCTTGCGTTGACCCCGGTGGCGCTTGAGTGCCGCCTGGAGCGTGAGATCCCGGTTGGCGAGGGGCCGGGCAGTGCGACCCTGGTGTTGGCTCGCGTGGTACACGCCTTTGTTCGCGACGATCTTGTAAATGAACGCATGCATGTAGATGTAAAAAATCTGGCTCCCATTGGTAGGCTTGCTGGGCACGACTACTGCTATGTGCATGATATCTTCACACTCAGGCGGAGAAGTTTTGATGAGTAACATGAACGTGGCTGATGAGTCCGCAATGGATCTTGGAGTATTCCTGGCGGCAATTGAGTCGGCTAGGCATGCCATCTTTGTGACTAACTCCGACGGCTTAATAGAGTACATCAATCCGGCCTTCTCGCAAGTTACCGGTTACTCGGCACAGGAGGCGCTGGGTGCCAAAACAAGCATCCTGAGATCTGGCGTTATGACAGCTGAGTACTACCAGGATTTATGGAGTCAACTACTGGCCGGGAACAGCTGGAGTGAGTCTATTACCAATCGCCGAAAGAACGGTGAACTGTATGAGGCATGGCAGATTATCTCGCCGATTACGGATGAAGCCGGGCGCCCGCTGAAGTTTGTGGTTATACAGGAAGACGTTACCGAGCGGGTACAGACCGAGCGGGCATTGACCGAACTGAGTCAGGAATACGAAATTGTCTTTACCAATACTCAAGACGCAATATTTCTTCTGTCGGTGGAGCAAGAAAGCCCCGACGCTGAGGTTGTCTTTCGGTTTCTACGACTCAATGCAACACATGAGGAACTGACCGGCTTCACCACCCGGCAGGTACGCGGCAAGACTCCGACTGAAGTAGTTGGTGCGGAACTTGGTGGGGAGCTGTGCGCCAACTATCGGCGCTGTTTTGACTCACGTGAAACCGTTGTGTACGACGAGGTACTTGACCTACCGGCCGGGCGCAGGACCTGGCGCACTCGACTCTCGCCAGTTATCGACGCAGCTGCAGACCGCGTAGTGCAGATTATCGGCACGGCTCGTGATATTACACTTGAGGAGCGACTCAAAAACGACCAGCAGTTTTTCTTTGAGGTTTCTCCCGACTTATTTGCTATTCTGACGCCTGACCGACGGTTCCAGCAGGCAAGCCCGGCCTGGGCACCGCTCATGGGCTGGGAACCGAGCACCCTAATTGGACATCTCGTGACTGAGTATGTGCACCCGGACGACATCAACTCTACAATTGATGCTTTAAGTGCGGTTAACGAGGCCAGTCCGTTCGGAGTGTTTGAGGCGCGGTTTCGGACACAGGGCGGCGAATATCGCTGGACATCCTGGAATATCAAATGTCCGAGCGTGGATGGAATGATTTATGCGGTTGCTCGTGATGTGGAGGAAAACAAACGTCTACAGGCGCGACTCATACAGATGTCGACGGTCGACCAGCTTACCGGGATCTCCAACCGCGCACAGGGTAGCGTAGACTTGCATCGCGAGGCCGAGCGCGTTCAGCGCCATGGCGGAAAACTGTCGCTCATCATGTGCGATATCGACCATTTCAAACAGGTCAACGACAACTATGGCCACGCAGTCGGGGACGAGGGCCTACAAAATACAGCTCACGTTATTGAGAAACAGCTACGAACAACCGACTTTTTTGCACGGTGGGGTGGTGAGGAGTTTGTAGTGATACTGCCAGACACCGACCGCGACGGAGCGGTGGTTTTTGCCGAACGCCTGCGTGAGGCTGTGGAGACTACACGCGCAGCCAACAATATCGCCCTGACCATAAGCCTGGGAGTTGCCGAGTACAGTCCGAACGAAGACCCTGAGAGAGACTTGTTAAGTAGGGCAGACCGGGCCTTGTATGAAGCAAAAGAAACTGGCAGAAATCGGGTATGCGTGGCCTCGTGAGCACGCGGTCTGCATGCGATGTATAGGCACAATAGACGTAGCCGCATCATAGTTCATAGCAAATATAGTTGACCAACGCGTATAATAGTTGTAGTATCAATATATGAACTATACTATATTGGATGAGATCCAAACCATTTGCGTTGCCTCGAATCTGCGCAAAGCCTATAAAGCGGTACAACGTATTTATGAAGAGGCGTACCGCGATGCTCCGGTAACGCCGGTGCAGTTTTCTGTGCTTGTGACAATTTCCCGGCATGCATCAATTAACGCCGGGAACCTTGCGGCCTTTCTTGGCTCCGATCTCAGTACCATTTCGCGCAATATCAAAGTGCTCGAAAAACGGAAACTTGTACGGTGCTGTGCAGGTGAGGACCGCCGACGTCGGCAGTATTACCTTACCGACTCCGGCGACGCTGCTGTACAGGCGGCAATTCCATGCTGGCGCGAAGCGCACGAGAAGTCGGTCGCTAAAATTGGTGTTGACCTCTGGGACCAGCTGCGTCCCGGCATAGAGCGGCTGGCCGAGGAAGCAGAGATTGCCTAAGGGTTGAGTTCGCCCTATGGTCTTTTTGTGAAGACACTTCCGTGATAGTATCCGTAATAGTATCCGCGGAGGAGTAGTGATCATGAAACGAGCGTTTATCATCATAGTTGTGGGCGTTGTTGTTGGGTTCCTTTCTGTGCCAAGTCTCCACGCACAGTCTTGGTTACGTGATGAGGGTCAATGGTTTCTTTCCGCACGTGGTTCGTATCAACAGGCCCGTGATGCTTGGAATGAAGACGGCAAGCGTTCGAGCTACGACTCAACGTATCATAAAGGCGAGCTTGGAGTTTATGCCGAGTATGGCGCACAAGAGCGCGTGACCGTTGTCGGAAAACTTAGTGCTCCGTATGTCGATGACGAAAAAAACGACACGAGCTTTGGCCTTGGTGATCTGGGTGCTGGTGTTAATCTTGGCATCCTGCACGATACACCGGTAATTGGAGTGCTCCAGATTCTGGCCACTGTGCCGTTGCACGACCCGAGTATTGATCCTGAGCTTGGTTACGGTGCTGCAGGCGCTGAGATCAACGCGCTTATTAGTTCAACCTTTTCCGTTGCTGAGGTACCGGCTTGGTTGGATCTTAGCGGCGGGCTGCGGTATTTCTTCTCCAGCCGCTGGGATAGCTGGCATGGTTCCGCCGTTTTTGGCCTGCGTCCAACACCTAAAGTTGGGTTTATGGTGACCGGAGATGCTGTCTGGGACAGCGAGTTCTTCCGCAAGCGCAATAATGACGAAAAAGAGCGCAGGCTTTCGCTGGGCTTTGCACCTGTTTATGAACTGAGTGAGTACACCAGCCTAACCGGAGGCCTTGAGTACGATGTCTGGGGCAGGTCGGTCGGACAAGGAATTACCTTTCATATGGGGACTCAGCTGACATTCTGACGCTACCAAGCCTACCTGGGTTTTTGGGCCTCAAAACGGACCACATATGCAGGGCCGCAGTGTTTCGGCCCTTCAAAAAGTTCTCTTTCAAGTTCCTCACATACAAGAATCTCAAAGTCGGAAAAGGCTGCGCGAAGTTCATCGGCTGTGACAAGCATTTCCGCCTCACGCGGGCCTCCGCTTTCATAGCCGTGAATCCGCTGGCGAGTGTGAAACCATTCGGTGACCATGCGACCACCGGGCTTCAGCAGGTTTCGATACAAATCAAATAGTTTAGGTTTTTTGTCCGACCACAGATGGAAAAAGGTTGCCACCACCAGCGGGTAGGGGTAAGAGGGGGTCCAGCGGAGTGCATCGGTGCATACGATATTGATGCTGCCGGGCTTCTGTTTTTCCGGGTCGAGGTCTATGCCGTGATCAAAGGTCGAGTCTAAATCGGCGCAGCCCTTTAGCTCCTGTGCGGAGTCTGATCCGTTTGTTATCAGGTTGTACACTGGGATGCTGTTCTTGCTGGCGAGCGCATGTGTTTTTTCTATTCCCACAGAAGAAAAGTCAAGCGCGGTTACGGCGTATCCTTGTTTGGCAAGGTAAACGCTGTTTCTGCCCTCTCCACAGGCAAGGTCTAGTACGCGTGGGTCATCTTGACCGTCAAGAAGGTGAACGCGTTCACGGATAAAGTCATTTGGGTTTTCTCCGTAGATATACTCATCGGTAGAAAAACGTTCGTCCCAGAAACGAGTTGCCATGTTTGCACGCTCCTTTTTTTGGTACAGCTCCAGCGGCCGTGAGCTTACCTCAAAGTTACCGTACATTACCACACAGAACGCAATTGCGAGCAAGTTTTTTTGACACACGAATCAGTGTACATAGTTTTGTCGCACATGAGTGTGGCCTCGGGACAGACGCAGCATAGGCATGCTACGCTACCGTTACACTGATCACCGGAGCTTGGAGTGAACAACTTTGACCTTGATCTCATTGCCGCTCGGCTTGAGGCTCTTGAAGAAACCATTATCCACCGCTTTATCGACAGGGCACAGTTTGCGAATAATGAACCGGCCTACCTGCCAAAGTACAGCGGATTTGCCGGAGCGGAAGATTCCTCGCTCTTTCAGGTTCGCTTAGAGGCTCAGGAACGCCTTGATGCCGAGTTCGGGCGCTATGTAGTGCCTGAGGAACGGCCCTACACAACCGCTTTGCCTGAGCCTCGGCGTCAGGTGTTGCTGCCGGATACCGGCATCGCGCGCATACAGTATGACTGCATAAATCAGACAGAAAAAATATATTCCGCCTATCTCAAAAGCCTTGTTACGCTTTGCCCTGCGGGTGACGACGGACAGTACGGATCAAGTGTAGAGCACGACGTCTCGGCGCTACAGGCAATTGCACGGCGCGTTCATTACGGTGCGCTGTACGTCGCGGAGTCTAAGTATAGGGGCTCGCCCGATCTGTATCGTGAACTCATTCGTTCCGCAGATGCCGCAGAGCTTTTGCGGCGCCTAACCCGACCCGAGGTGGAAGATGCCGTGGTTGCGCGGCTGGCGGCTAAGGTGGAGCATCTGCAGGCGCATGTGAACCGCAGTATCCGGCGCATTGTTGAGCCGGAGCTGCTTGTTGAGTTTTATCGCGATGTAGTCATTCCGCTTACCAAAGCCGGACAGGTTGCGTATCTGCTACGACGGTGAGAACGACTCGACCATTCTTTTTATACATAGTATGCTGACATACGTTGTCATAGTTGTTTTTCGAAGTCTAATTTGTTGAGGGGGACTACGTGAAAAATCAAAGTGTAAAGATTGTAAAGATCATGACGGTCTGCGCTGTTGCAGTTGTAATGGCACTGGGTGCAGGCCTGGCCCAACTGGGCGCCCAGGTTGCAGAAGACACCGAGGTCGCAGAGGTTGAAGAACCCGGCTCTCGGGCCACCATGGGTCCCGGAAATATTGATGTAGGGTTGTCTGGTGGCCTTGGGGGCTTAATATATCCGTATCTTGAACCGCAGGTGTCGGTTGGGGTGCTTGAGCTAGATGATGTTTCAATTAGTGTAGGTGGGCTTGCTGATGTTGGCTACTGCGTGTTGTGTCACTTGCTTGAGGTTGCGGACAGTGACTGGAGTTTGAGGTCGTACTATTTTGGTGTGTATGCGCGCGCATTGGTGCATCTGAACGTTTTGGCAGATCAAATTGGAGGGTCGATACGACTTGACCCGTACGCCGGAGTTGCAGTGGGCCCACGCTTCTACTTTTTTGACCTTGAGTATGAGCCTTCAAACGACAGCGTCTCGACTACGCTACAGTCGGTGGTGTTTATGCCGCACATTGGCGCCCGCGTTTTTCCTAGCGAAGCAGCCCCTCTATTTCTTTTTGGTGACCTGAGATTCTTGCTTGAGTTTGGGCTGGGCTCAACAACAGTAACCGTTGGGAATCAGTCGTATACGGTAGACGACGAGGTAGCGGGAGGCGGAATTGGCATTGCACTTGGCGCGGGGCTGCGGTTGTAAAGATAGCCTCACCAACCAAGGTACTCACTAACTATGCAAAGAGTCTGCTTGCATGGCATGATAGCGCCATGAGTCCATCCGAGCGTATTCTAAGCTTTTCCATCCGGGCTGCTTTTCGGCTGCTGTGCCGTATGGATGTAAAACAGCTCCAACGCATACCGCGGTACGGTGCCGTGGTGCTTGCCACTAACCATATTGGTAATCTTGACGGGCCTTTGTTCTACAGTTTTTTGCGGCGACAGAAAAAAACTGGCATAGCCAAAAGGGAACTCTGGGAACATCCACTCACCGGATACATCATGCGCATTTGGGACCTGATACCGATTGATCGGGGTGAAACTGACCGCGAGACAATTCGGCGCTGCTTTAAGGCGCTCGACGACGGGTATCTTCTTGGCATAGCGCCTGAAGGCACTCGAAGTAGAACTGGTATACTGGGTACCGGGCATCCGGGGGCAGTATACATTGCCGGGGCAAAAAAACTGCCCATTTATCCGGTGGCCCATTGGGGTACCTCCGAGGTGCTTCGCAAGCTGACAAGTTTTCGAAGGCCTAATATCACTATCCGGGTGGGCCAGCCTTTTTTTTTAGAAAAACCGGGTGGTGGAAAAGTTGGGGTTGAAGATCGTACGCGGATGCTGGACGAAATGATGTACCAACTGGCTGTGCTGTTACCGCCGCAGTATCGCGGGGCTTATGCAGACATGAGCCGAATGACGACCGACTATATTCGTTACCTTGATGTCAACACGGAGGTAACCCCTCCTCCGGCATAGGCTGCAGGTGACGATCTTCTATGCAACCGCCGCTTGCGTTGCTCGTGCACGCAGGAACTTTCACTGCTTCGCTTTGATCCAGATAAACCTCTTTGCCACACACCTCAATAGTAATGTCTTCGCCTTCTTGAAGTTCAAAACTGTACTCCTCGTGCGTGAACACCATCTGCAAAGTTCTTCCATGGAAGCGCAAGGAAAACTCCAATGTGGTCCAGGACTCAGGAATTCGGGGGCGAAAGCTCAGAGTGCCATGGAAGTCGCGCATGCCACCGAATCCGTAGGTCAGTACCATCCAAACACCACCGGTGGAGGCAATGTGCACCCCGTCGACGGTGTTTCCACCGACATCGGCAAGATCCATAAGCAACGCATACTGAAAATACTCAAGGGCCTTGTCTGCGTAACCAATTTCGGCGGCAAGAATTGCCTGCACACATGCCGAGAGCGAGGAGTCTCCGGTTGTAAGCGGGTCATAATAGTCAAAGTTACGCCGCTTCTGCTCTATAGAGAACTGGTCACCAAGTAGCACCATAGCTAGAACTACATCGGCCTGTTTGATCACCTGGTGCCGATATATTACCAACGGATGGAAATGCAGGAGCAAGGGGTAAAGTGCTACCGGGGTGTTCTCAAAGTCCCACACCTCTTTCTCTAAGAAGTTCTCGTCTTGCGGGTGTATGCCGCGCTCTTTGTCGTAGGGTATGTACATTGCTTCGGCTGCACGGCGCCAGTAGAGTACCTCATCATTCTTGAGCTTAGTTTCATGAATGAGGTGTCGGTACGCATCGGGACGGTGTTCCTTGAGCCACTCAACTACCTCGGCCGCGTACCGAAGGTTTTCTCTGGCCATGAGGTTGGTAAAGGTATTGTCGTTTACAACGGTGGTGTACTCATCCGGGCCGGTTACACCGTGTATATGGAATGAACCGGTTTCTGGACCAAAGAATCCTAAACCTACCCAGAGCCGTGCTGTCTCGACCAGGATTTCGGCTCCAACCTCAGCCAAAAGATCGGAGTCACCGCGTATTGCTACGTAACTTTTTATGGCATATGCAATGTCGGCGTTAATGTGGTACTGCGCGGTACCTGCCGCATAGTACGAAGAAGCTTCTTCACCATTAATGGTACGCCATGGAAAGAGGGCTCCTGGTTCTGAAAGCTCTTTGGCGCGCGCTCGTGCAGGATCAAGCATGGAGTGTCGGAACCGAAGGAGGTTCCGGGTTATGCGAGACTCGGTGTATGTGAGAAATGGCGCAACATAAATTTCGGTGTCCCAAAAATAGTGGCCCTCATAGGACTGGCCCGTCAGCCCCTTGGCCGGGATACCCGTTGTCTCGGCACGTGCCGAAGCTTGGCAAAGTTGGAAGATATTCCATCTAACGGCTTGTTGTACACGGGGTTCTGCGCCGACTACTATATCGGCCCGTCCCCAAAACCGCGCTAAGTACTCATGCTGGGCGGTCTCGATACTGGTGTACCCTTCCCGCATTGCACGATCTAGCGTTCTCACTGAACGGTCGACCAACTCTATAGCTGGGACAGATCGTGATGTGTGATAGGTGCTAAACTTTGTAAGGCGGATAGGGACCCCTGCCTTAGCTTCAATAGTGAAGACCACCTTGCTAAGATCCTGGCTCCAACTGTTCTCAGCAAACCAATGATTCTCGGTTTCAAGATTGTGATCCATTCCAACGCCAAGCGTCATTCGTGAGTTTGTCGTCCGGTATCCGGTTACTATACGGTGATCTTTCGTAATATGGTCGCGAGCATTGAGGACACGTTGGGTGAACCCCTTGGCGCGCCGTGGGTCGGGTTTACCGTTCCCATTTCCCGGCTCATCCGTTGCATGTGCATCCTGCCGGTTGAGCAGCTGAGACGACAGTACTACCGGAGCATCGGTGTCCAGGACAACTTCGTACACAACAGCGCTGACATGCCTATGCTCCAACGACACAAGGCGCCGTGAACGAACAGTCACCTGCTTACCCGCGGTAGACGACCACGTAAGCTCTCGCTGTAGAACGCCGGTTTTGAAGTCGAGGCGTCGCTCATATGAGGTGAGTCGTGCGGTAGGCAGGTAGAGCGGCTCGTCATCAACGTAGAGTTTGATTACGGTCGCGTCCGGGACGTTTACCATGGTTTGCCCCGTGCGCGCAAAGCCGTACGCTTCCTCGGCATGCACTATTTGCCAGGTCTCATGAAAGCCGTTGCAGAATGTCCCGGCCTCCATTGTGGGGCGTCCCTCCTCAAATGTGCCGCGTACACCCAAAAAGCCGTTGCCAAGGCTGAATATGGTCTCGGCATTTCCCATCCAGTCGTCGGAGTAGCTGCGCTCGATAATGGACCACTCGTCCGATGGATACAGATGCTCAGGAAGTAACCGAAACTGGCGTGGAATCATGACTGAAAGTCCTTTTGCGCCAACGGTGACGCAGACGTTAATGTGCTTGTCACGAAGTATAGAAGCGAGTTCTGCACAGGTCAAATTTTTCTCTACATCGCTTGGTCTTAGTCGAGATATCTTGCCTTAGCAGCTAAGTGCTGCGTGAAAGTGTGCGAAAACACCGTCTCACGAGTTGGCTTGTGAAGAAAGAACAGGTAGTCGTGCTCCGCAGGATTGGCAGCGCCAGCAATTGAGTTCAATCCGGGGTTGCCGATAGGCCCAGGTGGGAGACCGACAAAGCGATAGGTGTTGTACGGGTGATCAATTAAGGTGTCGGCAAATGTGGGTTGCAGGTTGCTGGTGCCCAAAGCGTAGTTTACGGTTGCATCTGACTCGAGGCGCATGCCACGTTGAATGCGATTCCAGAAGACTCCCGCAATTTCATGCACGTCCTCGGGTGGCGACTCACGCTCCACTATGGATGCCAGCGCGAGCACTTCGCGCAAGCTGCGATTCTGTGCCGCAATTGAGCTTAGAAGCTCTTCTCCGGTGCGTTGAGCAAATACCGACAGCATTGAGCGAACTATGTCTGTCCCGGGGGTTCCTGGTATCAGGCGGTAGGTTTCTGGGAAAAGGAAGCCTTCTAGTGAGACGCCATCCTCGACTTCCTCAAGGAATGTAAAATCTCTATAGGCAGAACTCATATTGGCGGCCTTGGTGAACTCATTAGCCGAGACGATTCCGGTCGCATCAAGCCGAGCGGCAATTTGTTGTTTGGTAAAGCCCTCCGGTACCGTGACAGCCACCGACTGATCAAGAATATTCCCGCGTTGAAGGTCGTCTAAAATATCTACCGGCCGCTGCTCGCGGTCGAATGCATAGACCCCGGCTTGTATCCCCCCATCTGCACCAAAAAACCGTGAATACAGGACAAGCGCGTGTGCGTTAGGTATAAGACCAAGCTCTTCCAGTCCTGATGCGGCACTTCGCAGGGTAGTTCCGCGAGGTACCTCAAACACGACTCCGATGTGAGGTACACCGGATGCTGTTGCTTTATCCGTAGGAATAAACAATGACCGATATCCCCACG
>JAIVHN010000018.1 GCA_020201015.1 Spirochaeta sp.
GGGTGCCCACGCCCAATATTTTCTGCGGGGCGCAGAACATGCATGGGCGCCAGGAGTGGGTTGCGGTGCGCTCAATGGCTCGGGCTGCAAAGACCGTGGTCAATATTCTGGGTGAGCTGCGCCAACGATAGTGCGCGGTCACTCCAAATAGATGCGGGGCACGCGCGCAGTCACGCTGGTTAGTATATCGTAAGGGATAGTGGAGCAGAGTTCGGCAAGCTCCTCGGCGTTTGGGCCAGCAGGGTCCGGGCCAAACAGCGTTACAGTACTGCCTACGCCACATTGTGGGTCAGCTCCAATATCGACCATAAACTGATCCATACATACGCGCCCCACTATGGGGTAGGTTTTTCCATCTATTTGCACGCGTCCAATGCTCGACAACAAGCGATTAAACCCATCGCCATACCCGGCCGGGATTGTAGCAATTACAGTTTCCTGAGGTGTGCGATAGGTGCAGCCGTATGAGATAGGTGTGTTGGGCGCAACGCGTTTGACAAACACAATCTCGGAGAGCAGTTCCATAACCGGACGAAGATCGAGCTTGCGCTGCTGGTCGGCGGATGGGTAATAACCGTAGACTGCAATGCCAGGCCTCACCATATCGGCCCAGACATCCGGATAGCCGATAATAGCGCCGGAGTTTGCCGCGTGCACCAAACCTGGGTCTATACCCGCGTCTCGTATCTGCTTGACCGTGCGCAAGAACAGGTCGATCTGTTCGCGGGTGAACTGTGAGTTGTCCTCGTCGGCCACCGGGAAGTGAGTTGCCGTGCCCGCCAGGCGGAGGCGTTTGGTGTGCTGTATTTGACTTGCAAGCTGCGGGGCGTCTTCAGGACGGCACCCAATACGGCCCATTCCGGTATCTACCTTCAAGTGGACGTTCAGTTTAACGCCAGCGCTTGCTGCCGCCTCGTCAAGCAGTCGCACGTAGGCTTCGTCTGCAACAAAGGGTGAGAGCGTGAGTTCTGCCAGCTCCTCAAGCTCGGCCTTTCGTGCAATGCTAAAGAGGAGAATTGGCTCCCGGATTCCGGCCTCACGCAGGGCGGCTCCCTCGGACACCGTGGCTACGCCTAACAAGTTCGCACCCGCCCCTATGGCGATCTCGGCGCAGCGGACTATTCCGTGCCCGTATGCATCGGCCTTGACCGCAATGCACATCTGCGGGGCTTTGCCCCCAAGCTGCGCCTCCATGTGTTGGTGCAGTGTCTTAATGTTATGGTGGAGGTTTCCAAGTCTGATAACTGCGCGTGTTGCTCTCATATAACTAGTATACACCGGCTGCATAGGGGACGACAAAGCATTTTCTTGGATATATACTGCTTTGCGTGGTATTTTATAGAGAGGTGGTACAGACGGAATGGTGCGGCAAATGCCAAAATCAATTCTTACTTTCTTAATACTATTATCTCTTTTCTTGTGGGGGTGCTCCGATGAGGGTGGTTTTATGAACCTACCTGGTGACGAGCCTCCGCAGATACAAACTGTTGATGACGGTGCCATGCTGCCTGACTCGCTCAGCATTCGGCTTCTTGAACAACGCGGGGCGTCCTCAGATGCTCACGAGGATCTCAGTGTGTTTGTTTCCTACCATGACCAACAAGGACTACCGGCTGGTGAGCCTGTTCGCTACGATGCATCACGTTTTCTAGGAAGCGACCCTGAACCACTGCCCTTTCCCGATATGCTTGAGCCGGGTATTTACCGGGTGAGTATAGAGCTCAAGCGTGGAGCAGATACCGAGCGCAAAGTTGAACGAGTGGTTTTTCTTGGTGATACTGAGGCCGACTACGGCGTAGAACGCGTTGAGTTTTATCCGGACTTTCTGTATCCCGGATCGGACGGCATTCTCAAAGCATCGTTACGCTTTCCAGAGGGAGCTGACCCTTTTCTGCGGTGGTCGGTGGGCGACGCGCGGCATGAAGGCTTGCTCAGTGAGGGGCTGCAAGAACTGAGTATCCGAGCGCCTTCAAAAGAGGGGTTCTACCCGGTGACTCTTGAGCTGTTCCCTTTCTCGCCTCCGGAGGACTGGGACAACTACAATTTCGTCTCAACCGTGAGGAATACCTCTCATCGTATGATTGTCCGGCGCGCTGCCAGCGCCGAGTCTTTAGGAGCGGAGAACTATTTTAGCCTACTCGGCTTTCAGGGGAGTTTACGCGAGCAGGGAGCTCGAGCTGCCGGGCGTGAGTACAACGCCCAAGCTGTTGGTGAGCCCGAGTTTACTCGTGCGGAGAGTTTTCTTGGGTACAGACTTCGGGCTGGCGATGGGTTCAGCATAGAGGACTCGGTGTTGCCCTTCAGCGAGGGTAAGCTGCTGGCCTTTGCGCTTGAGCTGCGGCTTCTTGTCCATGAACTTGAGGGTGACGGCACTCAGGGTGACCGCGCTCAGGGCAACGGCGCTCGCAAGGGTGACAGTAGTGGTGACCGGGAGTTTGCGGAGCCTGGGATGTCGGTCATTGTGCGCAGCAAAACCCAAGGCGGCGGCCCGCGTTTGGTGCTGTTACACGACACTGAGGGACGCTTGCTGCTGGAGCTCGGCGTACGTGATGTGCAGTGGCAGGCGGTGACTGCCGATCCGGTACTGGTAGTAGGTCGTCCGGTCGACATCGAAATAGTGATATTCCCCGAACAGAATCGCGTGCAGGTGATTTTTACCGATTCCGAGGGGCATCTTTCGCAGACAGTGCTGAACAATCTCACTGAAGATGAGCTTCGTGTACCTACCGCTTTCCTGAGCAGTCTCAACTCGCAGCGCGGTAGTCCGGACGCACCGCTCCAGCGGGCGGCGGGTGAGACTATGTTTGGCGGAGAGTCTGGTTTTGCGGGCGTATTAGGAAGATTTGCAGTACGAACGGCTGCGCATACAGATTCCGAGCTTTTCAATGAGCCAGCAGGACGCCCAGACTCCGGAAATGTTTCTGGAGGAGACTCTGGAAATAATGAAGCGCCCGAAAATAATGTTGCCGTAGACAATGACGACGTAGATGAGTAGGAATGCAACCAAGTTGTAAGCATTTACTGTTCACATATTCTCACCTGAGCTCATTAGCGTAATTGTAACAAAGACCAGACAAGACTATACTCTCTAACACGTCCAGACGGGTGATAAGGAGGGTCCATGCTCAAGCGCCACCACGGGGTTATCGCGGTAGCACTACTTGGTATTCTGACGGTGTTCTCTCCTTATGTTTCTGCGCAGGAGTTCTCTGAACGCAAACAGGTAGCAGTTTTCCAGCTCTCATATTATGGCGAGCCCCGCGATCCGGTTCCGCAGTCCCAAACCTACATACGTATCGGCAATGTTTTTGCGTACAGCAAAACCGTGGAGTCCGAGACTACCGAAATCTTCCAGCAAGCAGTTGGAGCAATAGACGAACAAATTCGCAGCGTATTTATTAATATGGGGCGCTTCGACGTTATAGGCCTCACGCAACGCATGCAGGAGTCTAATGTCGATGCTTTCGTGAATGCCCTCAGACAGTACCGTGAGGACACGCTTGAAATTCCGGAGGCCGTGCTCATTGGTGAGCAGGCCTTTACCGAGCAAGACTTTGAGCGGCTTGTTGGCGGTTTTGTTTTGGTTATTCCTTCGGTCTCATTCTACAACTTGGAACGGCGCGACAGTGAGCAGGATTATCAGGCAACTATTGAAACATCCTTTACCTTTGTAAATGTAGAAGACTTCTCAACCATTGGGCAGTTTTTTGTGGAGACATCCGGTACCGATGAGAACGCGGTAACGGCTATGCGGCGGGCGGTCAACGGCATTCCTGCCCAGCTGGAGTTTCGGGTGCGCTCTATGCCGATCTTCCAAATTCGAACCGGAGTGCTCGAGATTGCTGGGCGCTCTATTATCTTGGAGTTTGGCCAAAACATGGGGCTGCAAAAAGGTGACGAGTACGCAGTTGTGCAGCAGCGGCGCACCAGCACCGGGCACACAACTCAGGACGAAACGGGACTGCTGGTTGTGGAAGAGGTACGAGAGGAGTTTTCAATTGGGCGGCTCTTATACGCAAAGCCCGACGTTGTTATTGGTGACCAGTTGCAGGAGGTGCCACGCATGGGAGCCGACTTCACACCGTATGCCAATCTGTTGCTGAATTTTGAAAATCAGGAACCTGAGCTCATGCTCTTTGGTGCGCGTATTACTGCAAGCCGCGGTTACTTTCAGTGGCGGCCCTTGGTTGGACTTGAGATCCCCACCACCACCACGCTTTTTGGGTTTCTCTTTCCTATGAACGTCTATGTAGGCGGTGAGAGTAACTTTTATCTCGGGCGCCTTAAGCTGCATCCCAGCTTCGGCATCGGCGTGGGTGGAGCAGTTCCGGTAGATGACACCCTATTCGAGGATGATTTTTATACGACGCATTTCGGAGGTAGCTTGCGCTTGACGGCGAGTTACTTAATTAGCCGTGACACCATGATATTTCTGGAGACCGGAGTTGCTGGCTGGCAAGGCTTTTACGACCGAGACTGGAGTAACTCTACCCTAAATCGTTTTTTCGGGTCCTA
Source organism: Spirochaeta sp. (assembly GCA_020201015.1). Classification (GTDB taxonomy): domain Bacteria; phylum Spirochaetota; class Spirochaetia; order DSM-27196; family SLAA01; genus SLAA01. Next base: position 4,516 of record JAIVHN010000018.1, read on the forward strand.
CGGTGGAATTCAGTGCGCAATGCAGTTATAGATATGATTGGGGTTGAGGCCGAGCGGGCCAATAGCCGGGTGCTGCAAGACGTTTTGTACTCCACCCGAAATCCGAATCAGTATGTGTACAACGACACTATGGAACGCACCCGCCGTGAGAATCTTGGTAGCGTTGACAACATGGACATGATTTTTGAAATCGTCATTCGCGTCGACACGCCAGCGGTAGAGCAGGTGCTCAATCGCCAAGGCATTACCGGGTCTGCTGCGACGACGGGTGAGGGTCGAGCCCAGAGTTTGGTAGAGGAGGAGCAGGCACCGCATGGAGAGTCGCCTGCTACCGCTGGGGCAGGCGCCGCCGAGGCACTTGCGCTCGAGTCCAGCGACTATGAATCCGCTTCGGACGAGGAGCAACGCTTCATCCGTCGCTATGTAGACACTATGACCTACATGGTCTACTTCCCGGAGGAGTCAGAGGAAGATCCGTTTGTTATGCGAAGTGCGGTAGCGCAGGCCAACCGCTATTTGACCAGCAACGGCTATTTTGCAGTAGATGCCGCCCAGGTAGAAAGCTTGCGCCAAGACCAGCAGTTTGTGTATGAGGCCGAGACCGGCCGAGAAATGAGCATGATCCAGTGGATTGCGCAGCGACTCAACGCCGACATGTATATTGAGGTCGACGCTTTAACCGGGAGCGAGTCGCAGAGCGGAAACCACTACGCAACGGCCAACGTGACATTGCGAATGTTCGAGACCTCAACTGGACAGTTGCTTGGCACGGTGAACCGGCGCAGCCCTCGCACGCTAAGTAGGAGTTCCGCAGACGACGCTACGTTGAACGCGGTGCAGTCGACGGTGTTCCAGGCAATGCCAGATGTAGTCGACCAGTCCCGCATACAGATGGCTGGGTATCTCTCGCGCGGTGTGCGGTACGATTTAATTTTTACCAACACCAGTGACCCTCGGCTTATTAGTGAGTTCCGTCGTCGGCTGAGCGCACGGGTGGCGGATATGACAACAATTTCGCAAACAGCAGAGCAGACGCAGTGGGCGGTGTATTATTTTGGGCGCAGTGACGACCTCCAAGACCTAATCTACGATGTTTCGGATATCGTCGCTGGCCTTGACGGTTTGTACCTGGTCATGACTCGTGGCAAATCTTTGACCTTTGATACGGGATTGTAACCAATAAAATTTACGTATGATGGCGCCGCTTAAGCGGTTAGCCGCATTCAATGGAGGATCTGGAATGAAACTGAGAAGCTATGGTGTTGTATTTGGTGTTCTGTTGGCGCTTGTTATTGCCGGTTGTGCGAGTTCGCCCGAGCCGGAACCAGAAGAAACTCGGCCAACTGTGGCGGAGCCTACCACTCGACGTCCAGAAATGGTTGATCACAAGAACTACAAGTGGGGAACTCCAGTGCCTGAATGGGTAACAATGGAGGTAGACGAGATTGAAAACCTGTCTGAGTTTGACGAACAGTATGTCTTTAAGTTTGAGTCGCCTCGTGCACAAAGCCTGCAAGGTGCCGAACTGTGGACGCGTAACTTCCAAGCGGCAAGCAGCATAGCTCAGACGGTGCAGAACCGCGTGCAGACTCGGTTTGCCGGAGCGGCTGCGGGTGACATGGACTTGGTAGAGAACTACATGGAGCAGGTTGTAGCAACCTTTTCGGATCAGGAGTTCTCGGGTTACCGTGCAGCGCGTGACTACTGGGTACGGATGCGCTACTTTGACGCCGACGGCCAGGTTGAGGAAGACGCGTATACATATGTTGTGCTGTATACTATCCCAGAGAGCACACTTGACCGCATGGTCCAGGACGCACTTGATGGAGTTGATACTGAGTTTACCGAAGAGCAGGCAACGGTGCGTGACCGGGTGAAGGACGCCTTCGAACAAGGCCTCTAAACGGCCTCTCAACCGCAGACCGGGGAGTTTCACATGCAAACACATGGCGCTATCAGGCAGCTACACATCTTTAGCATATCTCTCATTGCCGTGGCGCTCATTGTGTTTGGGGTGTTTGGGTGTGCCTCCCCGGGGGCGGCGGACCGCAGCGGTGGGGCTTCCGCGGGGCCTCCCGACTGGGTTCAGACTCCACCTCGCGGTGACGCTACAAACGAGTATTTTGTCGGGGTGGCTGGAGATCCAGCGGGTAATGTTGCTGAGGCGGAGACGGTTGCGACGGCCACGATGATTGACGAGATTGTTCGCTACATGGGTGTTCGCATCACCACCGACACCACCGCCGAGGCGCAGGCATCACTTAATGAGTTCGAGAGCTCGGTTTCCCAGACTGTGCGGCAGACTGGCGCGGCGCGGGTGGCGGGCTTTCGTGTAGTAGACCGCTACGTGGAGCGCCGTGGCGAGGCGGTCACGGTGTATCTATTGGGGGCCTACGAACGAGCGTCTCTGGAGGCCGAGCGTGAGCGTCTACAAGCCGTGTTTCAAGAACGCATAGACGCTATAGCGGTGCCGGAACAGCGCGCCCGAGACTTCGAGGCGCGCGGGCGCTATTACGACGCGGTCCTGCACTATCTTGAGGCGGCCCAGGCGGCGGCAACTTCCGATATCGAGAATGCTGAGATCCGTTTTGAGCGGAATATTACCGCGGCTCGCAATGTGGTCTCGCGCATACAGCTCGAAAAGCTGAACGACAATCTTATAGCTATGGTGCGCGAGCCTTTCCCGGAGAACTTTGAGGCTGTAGTGCAGGTGAACGGTCAGCCGGTGTCTGGCGCATCCGTACGGGTGAGTTACAAAGAGATGCGCGGCGGACGGAGCACTACGCGCAGTACCACGATACAGAGCAATGAACGTGGTGGGGTGAGCTTTGAGCACCCAATACCGCAGACCGTTGGTGCAGATACGGTTACCGTTGGGCTTGACCTTACTCGTTACATGCTACCGCTTGAGGAGCTTGGACGTGACTACCGCAGCTATCTTGACGGCCTAAGTGGCGCGATATCCGACACTCGGGTGGTTTTTCGCTACGAGGTGAACTCACAAGCGGCGGAGGTACCTACCGGTGTACTGCTCCATGAGACCGACATCGCGGGCAATCCTATATCTGCAGGAACCGCTACCAGTGCCTTACAACAGGAACTCAGTTCGGCCGACTTTCGGCTGCAGAATTTGAGTGCAGCGCGTGCAGCAAGTGTCGGCATGGCTCGTGAGGACCTGCTTGAGTTCCTGCGGACGGAATATGGTGGAAGGGTAGAGCGGGTTATTCTTGGGTCGGCACAGATTGATGAGTTTGACGAAGGTGACGGATTCATTGTACGCGTCTCGGGCAGCGCTGAGGCCATCATTTTAGAAACCGGCGAGGTGCTCTACAGTACCAGCGGGTTCCAGCGGAGCCGCGGGGCATCTGCAAACGCAGCTATTCAGGCCGCTTTTCGCATGCTTGGATCAAATTTCGGTCAGGAATTTTCCTCTCGTCTCCCTTAGTAGCCAAGGTACTTAGTAGCTAAGGCACTCAAAAGCGAAGAGCGTCCAAAACCTTCCCTGGATCGTCGGTAATAATGCCTGCTACGCCCAATGCGGCCATGCGCCGCGCAGTGTTCGCATCATTCACCGTCCACGGTAGCACAACGCGACGACGTAGCCGAATTTGGTACAAAGCCCACAGACGGTTGATTTTTTCGTGGTGGGGCTTGATCAATTGTGGAGCTCCGCTGATGTACGCACCTATACCATACCTGAGAATGGGCGGAACGTCGTCGTGACTTGAGTATATGGCAGCCACTGGGATATCGGGTGCTTTTTTGTGCAGTCTGCGAAGTGGAAAAGGGTTAAACGACGAAACCAAACAGTTTTCCTCCAGCCTAAAACGCCGAATCAGACGTAACAGCACGTCTTCAATGCTGCTGGCGGCCCTTCCTCATCATGCACGACCACGAGCTGCCCGTCGGCGCTCAGGTGAATATCGAGCTCGATACCTGGGACGTTGTGTTTGGCTGCAAGTTGAAATCCGGCACATGTGTTTTCCGGGGCACGCGCAGCGTAACCACGGTGACCAAAAACTATCGGAGCAGTGTCCCAGTTCATGCTGACGGTCCTCCAGATCCCAATGTGCCAGAATCTAGCATGTCTTGCATGTGGCTCAGTAGCGCCTCGGCGTCAACCGAGAACTCCGGTTGGCGGCTGAGTCTCTCAAGGCGCTGTTTCAAAAGGTCGCAGGTGATTGAGAGCTCTTTTTCCTCGGCTCGGGCATCTTGGAACTCCGTGGCCGCCTTCTCCGCACGCGCAAGTGCTGCCCGTGCAAGTTCTGTTTCACCTTTTTGCTGTGCCAGCCGCACTCGGTTTTCCCAACGCGCAAACTCTTCCTCCGCTTTCCGCCGCCTCTGGAGTGACCGCTTATGCGCTGCCACATAGTTTGCTACGTAAGACGTGGCTTCGTGCGGGGTCAGACCTTCAAGATCAAGTTCTTCGTGCACCGGTGCTCCTTGTGAGTACCTCGAACGCTACGTGCAGCTGGGCGTCTCGTCAAGCCCCGCAACGTCGGCCTGCGTGTGCCAACTGCCGCATGACATCACGCTGAGTTTTCGCTATCGTATAATCATGAAACATCAGCCTGTACTTGAGTCCCATGATCCTATCTACGCCTTGGCAACCCCATACGGGCGCAGCGCGCTGGCCGTCCTCCGAGTCTCGGGCGAGGGCTGTCTCGAGGTGCTTGCCGCAGCCTTTAGTCGGCCGTCGAGCCTCGCAGACTGCGCCGGGAACACACTGCTCTACGGACGCATCTATGACCGGTCTGCTGCGCCAGCGGGAGAGCTCGCTGCCACGCCGGAACGCAATGCACACGCTAAAACCATTGACGAGGTCATGCTTGCGGTCTATCGGGCTCCAAAGAGCTACACCGGTGAGGACTCGGTGGAGATAATGTGCCACGGAAGTCCGGCCGGAATAGAGAGAATAGTTGGCGTATTGGCGGATCTTGGTATGCGACCGGCTGAGGCCGGGGAGTTCACCCGCCGCGCTTTTCTTGGCGGTAAACTGGACTTGACCCAGGCTGAGGCGATACAGGAACTTGTTGAAGCTGAGACCGGAACAGCTCATGCCCTGGCGCTCAATCGTTTGTCGGGGGGGCTTTCGCGGCGCATTGAGTCTGCAAAGCAGCGGGTGCTGGATCTAACGGCGGCCGTAGCTATTCAGCTTGATTATGCCGAAGAAGACACCGGCCTTGTGGAGTTGCCGGTGGGCGAGGTGGAGGCGCTGCAGAGCGAGTTGCAGGTGCTTGCAGATAGTTTCCAAATTGGGCGAGTGTTTCGCGAAGGCGCAAGTATCGCCTTGGCTGGGCGCACCAATGCCGGGAAGTCCTCACTTTTTAATCTTCTGTTGCGTGAGGACCGGGCGATAGTGAGCGCCGAAGCGGGCACCACTCGCGACTACCTCGAGGCACGTCTCGACATTGAAGGAGTTCCGGTGCGCCTCATTGATACAGCAGGGCTGCGGCTGAGCGAGAGCGAGATTGAAAGCGAAGGAATGCGGCGCAGTAGACAGCTTATGGAAAACGTCGATCTTGTACTGTATTTGGTCGATTCCGCCGAGGGTCCGAACGATGAAGACCGCGCTTTGATTGCAGATTTACAGACGGAGGGTCGCTGTGTGGTTGTGTACACGAAGCGTGACTTACTGCCAGATTCATACTCAGCGTCTCAGCAACATTTGGTATTCCAGCATCATGCCGGATCCCAGCAACCTGCGGGATCCCAGCAACAAGAGGCGCCTACTCTTGTAAGCTCTGTCTCTGGAGAAGGCCTTGGAGATTTGCATGCAGTGCTAGTGCGACGTTTGGTACCGGGTGAGCACACCGACACGGAGGCGGTAGTTATTGACTCGCGTCGCCATCGTGATCTGTTGCTGCAGGCTGTTGCGGCTCTTAATGATGTACAGAGTGGCCTTGCCGCGGGTACGGCATTGGACCTTGTTGCGGTCGATCTCCAGGAAGCACTGCAATCTTTGGGTGAGATTACCGGAGAAGTGGCTTCATCTGAAATCTTGGAGCGAATGTTTGGCTCTTTTTGCGTCGGAAAGTAACTCAAGCTTGACGAGTACGCGCAGCGATAGGATAATCACACGAGGGTCTACATATGGAAAGACGCAAGAATGTCAGAACAGATTTCGTAATGCACGGTTGGGTCGATTTCGGGGACGATGTAGTCGACTGCACCGTACTTGATCTGTCGCTGCGCGGATGTATGTTGCGTTTATCCACTATCCCGGACCAGGGAATTAATCCTGATGTAGTGGTGCATCTGAAACTTGCGGAAGAAATTACTATAGAGAGTACCGCCAGTATCGTCGCTACTCACGGGTCTGAGTGCCGGCTTGAGTTTCGTGTCATGGATGTCGACAGTCTTGCGCATCTCCGACGACTCATGGAACTAAACACCGCAGACGAAGAAGAAATAACCAAAGAACTGCATGAACTGCCTGCAAAGCATGACACTCACCACAATACGAAATCGGAGTGACGTTCAATGAAAGAACGGCTTGAAGCTCTCGCGTATGAGTTGTGTGCGCCTGAAAGTGCCAAGGCCTTAGCCCCCCGATTTTCGAAGCTCATTAACCAGTATCGAGATAAAATTCAACAACCTGATGACGAGTGGGACCCCCAGCTGCCGTTGGATGAAACAGATGTCTTTCTTCTTGTTCATGAAGACCAGTTCTTTGATGACGCAACGGAGCCTGCAACCCTTCTTCATGAGTTTCTAGCGACGCAGCTTGAAGGAATGGTGCGCGGTGTCCATGTAGTCTCGGCCGGTGCATCCATGAAGGATATACAGCAGCTATCGCGGGAGTACCGCCTGATGGTGGATCTGGCGCCAGCGCATGAGCAGCAGGCGGAGCAGCAAGCGGAGCAGCAGGCGGAGCAGCAAGCGGAGCAGCAAGCGGAGCAGCAGGCGGAGCAGCAGGCGGAGCAGCAAGCAGCATATGACTACTCTGACCCTGAGGTGGTGTTAGGTCTGCTGGAGATGATGCTGAAGTATCTTGTTGCAGGAGTTTCGGCGTTCCGCCTCATTTCGGATTCCCAGCAACAAAAAAGAAACGACACCAACCACCATGACGTAACCGACCATGTAGCAACCGACCATGTAGTAAACGACAATGAAGCAACCGACATCCGGGTTGTGGCACGGCTAAGCCGGGCAGTTCTGTCCGAGCTTGCGCCATGGAGCGTTCTGGCTACCGATATCACCGAAGAGGCGCACATGGTGCCGCAGTACGCACCGGCGTCACTGGTGTTGGAAGCTATGCTGAGGGGCAGTGGGGAGCCTGTGCGGTGCTGGGCCCGTTCGCTCCCTGGGCTTTCCCCTGCGGCAGCATACCTCAACGTACTACCAGCCGATGTCCTGAGCTCGGTGACGGCTCCTGCACTTCCGGCGTTGCAACGAGCACGAGTGTTCTTATGTGCGCAAGCCATAATGCTCTCTTTGGCGGGGGTGCCCGTAGTGGATCTCCATAGTCTCATTGGATCAGAGACTCCGGAAGGGGACTTGGACCGTGGCGGCGTTAATGGCCATGGGGTTAACAGCGGCGGCGTTAACAGCCATGGCGTTAACAGCCTTGGCGGGCAGAGGCTTGAGTACAGCACATTAGTAGACGAGCTTGAAACTCCTGGTACTCTACGTAACGTGATATTTGAGGGCTACAAAGCGCTTCTTCAGGCGCGTTCATGCGAGCCGCTGTTTCATCCTAACGTGCATCAGAAAGTCCTTGATCTGAACCCTGCGGTTTTTGCACTGCTAAGAACTACGTCACAAAACAATGGAGAAGGCGTGCTCTGTATCTACAATCTTAGCTTAGATCCGGTTGAGCTCATGTTCAGTCCTGCCGAGCTTGGCTTGGATATTGAAGTTGGAATGCGTGAGATAATTGGCGGCGATATCGTGTTCCCCAGCGACGAGTCTGGCGGACTGGTGTCGCTTGAGGTTGAGTCGTACGAAGCGCTCTGGCTACGGACACCAGTTCACCTTGATACCGATGAGAACCAGTCATTTTTGTTTGCCGATGACGAGTACCCGGTGGAGGCTGCGGAACTAGAGGACAAAGAAGACTGATGTGCACGCGCCTTGCACACGCCTTGCACACGCCTGGTATCCGGCACGCCTGATGCGCGGCACACCTAATGTCGCAGCTGGCCGTTACTTCACCAGCCGCGATATCTGCTTGAAGGTCTCGGTGCCTGACACACGACAGAACTCAAACAACAGCGACTCAACCGTAGTTACAACTCCACCTGCTGATCGCACACGTTCAATAGCTACATCGCGGTCGAACGGGGTGCGCGAAGAGACCGCATCGGCAACCAGTACCGGGGTGTAGTTACGCTCAATAAGATCCATGGAGGTTTGTAGCAGGCAGATATGGGCCTCGATACCGGCGAGTATCACGTAGCTACGCCCGGCGGCAGTTACCGCATTCATAATAGCGGTATCGTCACAGCAGCTGAAGCTTGCTTTCTCCAGGGGCTCGATACTCGGGAGCGCATCGCGGAGGACCTTGATCGTCGGGCCCAGCCCTTTGCGATACTGCTCGGTCAACACGACCGGGACATCTAACACCTGCAAGCCTTCAGCGAGCACTTTAAGCTTTGCGGCAAGTGCCTGAAACTCATGAATGTGTGGAAAGAGACGATCTTGAACATCGATGATGAGTCCAATGCAGCGTTCGTGTGGTATTCGCATGCTGGTTCCTCCTGTTCGATCTTGAGCATACATATGTTTGCTGGTACTGTGCAATCATAGCAAAGGAGTCTTGCGTGATGTCCGAATTTTTTGATCGTTTATCCCAACGTGCATTGTCGGTAAACAGTCTCCTGTGTATTGGACTGGATCCCCGTCCCCAAGCAACAGAGGCTGAGTTGGCCGCGCAAGAAATCGTTGCCTCGAATCGTGCCCTGATTAAGGCGACCGCACCCTATGCCGCCGCGTATAAACCAAACATGGCGTTCTATGAGTGTTGGGGGCAGGCTGGCTGGCGCGCGCTCAAAGAAACTCTGGCTGCGATACCAAAGGATATTCCGGTGGTACTGGATGCTAAACGAGGCGATATTGGGTCTACTGCCGAAGCATACGCTGCGGCCGCCTTTGACGAACTGGGAGCAGATGCCGTTACGCTCAGCCCCTATCTTGGTAGCGAGGCGCTCAGGCCATTTCTCTCCCGCCCTGGTAAGGGCGCCTTTGTTCTCTGCCGCACCTCAAACCCCGGGGCTGCCGAGGTACAGGATGTGCAGGTTGTGCATGGGGCCGGGCACAGCCCGCTGTACGTCGTGATGGCCGAGCTGATGCAGGCCTGGGGTGACAATGTTGGGCTGGTGGTGGCCGGTAACGACCTGGCGGCATTACGGGCTGTTCGCAGTGCCCGGCCGGATGCCTGGTTTCTCGCGCCCGGTATTGGTGCGCAGGGGGGTGAGGCCGCCGAGGCGGTGGCCGCCGGGCTGCGCCAGGACGGGCTCGGCATGCTTATAGCGGTTAGTCGTGGGGTTGCCGGAGCCGCCGATCCAGGCAAGGCAGCACGAGAGGAACGCGATCGAATTAACAAGGCGCGGCAGGACGTAGCGCAAAAGTCGCCAGCGGCGCTTGATGCGGTGGCTGGCGCAGCGTCTGACGCGGTGCCCCTGCGGGGCGGCGTGGCGCCGCACAGAGGCGTGAGCTTGCACGGGGATACCACGTTGCGAGATGAGGTTCTTAGCGGTTTAGTGCACAACGACTGTTTCAAGCTGGGGGAGTTTGTGCTGAAATCCGGCGCACTTTCGCCCTTCTATGTGGATCTACGCCGTGTGGTGTCAGATGCCGCACTCCTCTCCATTGTGGCTAAAGCCTACGCCGAGCTTCTGCAGGATCTACGCTATGACCGAATAGCGGCTATTCCGGTGGCTGCGCTGCCCATTGCTACCGCCGTGGCTCTTCATACCGGCAAACCCCTCATTTATCCACGACTGCCTGCAAAACCACACGGTACCGGTAACCGAATTGAAGGTGAGTTTGCTGCCGGCGAACGGATTGTTCTGCTTGACGATCTAATAACCAGCGGTACCAGTAAGCGTGAGGCGGTTGTTGTGCTTCGTGAAGAGGGGCTGGTTGTCGAGGACCTGGTGGTGCTACTTGAGCGTGGCGCACAGGGTCGACGTGAGATGGAGCAGCTTGAGCTGCGCCTTCATAGTTATGCCCAGATTGCGGAACTTTTTGCAGCATGTGAGAAGCTTGGGCTCATAGATGCTACTCGCCGCACAGAGTTAGAGTCCTACGTCCGTGAGTAATTCCGTGAATAATATAGTGCAGGCGGCCATGTCCATTCTGGATCTCTTGCGGTTTGAACTCCATCTTGCCGGACAGACCCTGCCGTTTACGCCCCTTGATATTTTACTGTCCCTAATAGTGCCTTTAGCTCTGGTTATTGTCCTTGCCAGGATTATTCAGCCACGGGTAGCGCGCGCTGTTCGCCGTTTGTTAATTCGCAGCGTTGACAGTCATGAGAGACGTGAGCATATCCTCAAATGGGGAAGGCGAGTGTACCGCCTTATGTGGATATTGTTCTTGTTTGCGCTGGTAGGGCAGCTCTTCGGAGCGCAGATCATTGCCTATCTCGTAATTCTGTCACGAATTTTTACCGAACCATTCTATAGTGCCGGATCAACAGATATTTCTCTCATGACCTTGCTTCTGTTAGTGCCGCTTTTTTGGTTTGCGTCGTGGTTCTCCAGTGTTACCCGCAAAACCGCGGAAAGAACCTTATTTACCCGAATGTCCATGGATGCAGCGCAACGCTTTTCATTTGCCTCGTTGCTGCGCTACGCGGTCATGGGACTCGTGATTATTATTGGGCTGTCTCTTTTGGGCATTAACCTCTCCTCGGTTGCAGTTGTCTTTGGTGTTTTTGGTATAGGTATTGGTTTTGGTCTGCAACACGTCATTGCTAACTTTTTTTCCGGAATGATCATTGTTTTTACTCGCCCAATCAAAGAGGGTGACCGCATACAGATCAACGAGTTTGAAGGCACGGTGGAAAGCATTCGGGTGGTCTCGACCGTGGTGAACACCATTGCAAACGAGACGCTGATAATCCCTAACTCCTACATCGTCAACAACGCCATGCATAACTACTCATTTGACGACCGCCGCATTGTAGTGAAGAATCCGGTACATGTAGCATACAGTGCGGATTTGGATAAAGCGATCGAGATCATGCTGGAGATTGGTGACGAATGTCTGTATCGGGTGCCCGGTAAAGAGCCCTTGGTGAGAGTATCGAGTTTTGACGACTCTAGTATTACACTACTGCTGCTTACCTGGATACAGGACACGCAGGATAAATACGCTTCAACTTCATGGATGAATCTTGAGATTTGGCGACGCTTTCGGGCGCAAGGTGTTGAGATACCGTTTCCACAGCGTGATCTGCACATTCGGAGCTCAGCGGTGGATTTCAGGGTGCACCCGGCAGATTAAGGTCTGGCTGCCGGTGTTCCGTAGCGGTCAAGGATTTCTTGCACGGTGAGGTTCCCGAAAAACTGCATAATATGGTCGGCCGCATCGGCCCAGATTGCGTGCACATGGCAGAACGGCAATCGGACGCATTCTTTCGGGTTGCCATTTGCATGTTTCCCGCTGGCCATGCTGTCTGCACAACTTGCACATGGTGTAATGTCAAGACGTTCACCAACGGCCTCAAAAATCTGTTGCGCCGTAATTTCATCCGGCCTTTTCGCTAAGAGGAACCCACCGCCCGGGCCACGCACGGAGCTGATAACCCCCGCCTTTTTAAGTTTGAAGAAGATCTGCTCTAGAAACTCAGGCGAGATGTCCTCCATTGCCGCAATATCCTTTATTGGAGTCGGCTTTTCAGTGTCCTGCATTGCGAGGCGCGTGAGAGCACGCAACGCATATCTTCCCTTTGTCGTAACTCTCATAATTTTCTACCTTGGCTATAATCGGCATTCATCCCATGTATTTCGGATTTGCATGGTCATGTTTGTCAATTATACACCATATAAAAGAGGCGTCAAGTTTATTGATAAGAAAATAACCAAATTTCCTAAGAAGTCATGGATGTGGTGTGTGGCAGTTTGTATGCGATGCACCCGTCTATCACTAATCCGGGTGCATCATGAAGCAGTTATTCGTTGACCCGCTCGACGTACTCAGCGGTATCAGTGTTCACCAGTATTTTCTCTCCGGCCTTAATGAAAATTGGTACCTTCACCGACATGCCTGTTTCAATTACCACAAGTTTTGTAGCTCCGGTGACGGTGTCGCCCTTTATGGCATCCTCGGCCTCCGTGACCTCGAAAACCATCTTCATTGGGAGTACAATGTCAATTGCATCCTGCTCCCACATTTTGATGCGGTAGGTTTCACCTTCCCTCATGAAGCGCCCCTTTTGCTCAAGGCCCTCTTTAGGAATAACATATTGCTCGTAACTTTCCGTGTCCATTACATGATACCCGGTGTCGTCTTCATAGAGAAACTGTGCATCTTTATCAAAGACATCTGCCGTCTCGACCGTGTCTGCGCTCTTGAGAGTCTCTCGTAGCGTTGAGCCGGTTCGTAGGTTCTTGAGTTTGAGTTTTACGAAGGCTGAGCCTTTGCCCGGATTTACGAAATCTCGTTCGGTTACAAGGTAAGGCTGATCCTTCATTAAAAGGCATTGGCCTTTTTCAATTGCACCTGCTTTAATCATAGGTAAACCGTATCCTTATTATGAAAATGCGCCACTAACGTAGCGGGTTAGCGTCGGGAAATTGTATCAGAAAGTGAAAAGAAGATCACCTCGTTCATGCGTTTTCTTCCGGTTAACGCCATCATGAGCCGGTCCACACCCATTGCACCGCCGGAACAGGCTGGATACTGCTGTTCAAAAATTGCGGGAAAATCCGGTGGTACGGCATGTTCACTACGGCCCAAGCTGAGCTTCTTGTGCTGTTCATGTGCAAAGAACTCACGTATATGACTGGGATCGATCTCCTCACTATAGCAGTTTACCAGCTCCAGTCCACCAAGATAGAGCTCCCAGCGTTCCACCGTCTGATACTCGGTGTCGCGAGACGGGGCGCCACCAGCCGCGCCACCAGCCACGCCACCAGCCGCCGTTGCCAGGGTGGAAACGCGTGACGGATAGTCAATAAGCACAACCGGCCGGTCGGACGGCAGTTGGGGCTCGACTGCATCAACCATGAGCCGGTCAAACACGGTATTCCAGTCGTCGTCTTGGCCTACGCTCAGACCAGCCTGAACTGCGGCGTGTCGCAAGGAACCGTCGCTCCGGTGCTCTGCCAGGTCAACTCCACTGTACTCTCGTACCGCGTCACGTACCGTGACCGTATAGATTGGCTGCGATGCGCGCTTTATGGAGGCGGGATCCGCCCCCGGTGTGCCTGCAAGCGCCGCGCATAACGCCTGCAGCATGTCCGAGGCAAGCTGCAGTGACTGCCGGTAGTTGGCATTGAGCATGTACCACTCAAGCATGGTGAACTCGGGGTTATGCGCTGTTCCCATCTGCTCGTCGTTCCGAAAGCACTTGCCAATTTCAAAAAGGTTGCCGTACCCACCCGGAATGAGCTGCTTGAGCCAGAGTTCCGGAGATGGAACAAGGTAGAGCGGCACGGAACTCCCGGAGCGAAAGTACTCGGTAGAAAAAACCTCAAGGTGCGCCTCTGGAATGAGGTAGGGAGCAAGGCGCGGGGTCTCAACCTCCAAAAAGGAATGCTCGGAAAAAAAGGCCCGCAGCTCACGCATAAGTGCGGCGCGGAAGCGGGCCATGTCTAGTTCCATCTTGGCACCTGCTTAGGCGAGCCGTTCCAGCCGCCGGAAGCACTCCTCCAGCAATGCGGGTGAGGTAGCAAAGTTGATCCGCTGAAAGCCCTTACCGCCGGTACCAAAGTCCGGCCCATGTGAGAGTTCAAGCTCTGCCACGGTGCGGAGTTTCTCCTGGAACTCTTCGTCGGAGAGCCCGTAGGAGGCCAAGAAGTCGTGGAAGCCTACCCAGGCAATAAAACTAATCTCAGGGGCAAAGAGCCGGGGCTTGAGACTGCACTCGGCACAAAGGCGCTCAAGTTGCACGAGGTTGGCGTGGAGCTGCTTGCCCAAAGCTTTGAGCCATGTGTCGCCGGAGCGGTACCCGGCTTCGGAGCTTATCATGCCAAAGATATGAGGATGATCAAGGCCGTTCGCTTTGAGGCCCGCGCGAAAACGGCGGCGCAGAGGACGGTTAGGAATGACTGCAAACGCTACCGATGCACCAGGAATGTTAAAAGTCTTGCTAGGCGAGACCAGCGATATTACCTGTGCCCCGGTGGGGGAATCCTCGTCCTCCGCCCTGAGGAAGGCGTCAAATGGGAGAAACGTATGTGTTTTGGGGTCGGCTACATGAGCGATGTCCGCATGTTCGGCGGGCTCTACGTGAGCGATGTCCGCATGGATTTCATCTGCAATGACGTTGACCTCGTAGCGCCTGCACAACTCGGCAAGTGCGGTCAGTTCAGCCGCAGACCAGACGCGACCAACCGGATTATGCGGCGAACACAGCAGCATGAGCCGGGCGCCAGCCTGAAAGATAGCTTCCAGTCCCACAAGGTCCATGTGATAGGTGTCGTTTTCAAGAACAAGCGGGTTCTCCGCAACTTCGCGATCTTTGGCCTTTACGGAGTCAAAAAAGGGAGCGTACACCGGAGGTTGCACAACGACCTTGTCACCGGGTTTCGACAGCAGCTCAACCGCGGTGCGCAGTGCTGGCATAACGCCGGGCACTACTACGCAGTGTTCACGGGCTATGCTGCGGTCGTGATGCCGCAGCTGAAACTCACGAAACGCCTCATACAGGCTTTCAGGCGGTAGTGTGTAACCAAAAACCGGATGCTCCACCCGCGCGTGCAGCGCGCTTGTTATTTCCGGAGCTACCGCAAAGTCCATATCCGCAACCCAGAACGGCAACCGCCCTTCCGGAAGGAGGTCCCACTTAGCGGCGCCGGTACCACGACGCTCAACTGCTGTGTGTAGATCGTACTTCGTGCTTTTCATGAGACTTTTGGTATAGCTCGGCAGGCTGTAGCTGTCAAGCGTCGCGCCATTTCCACAGCAATTCTAAATGTGAGCCTGTAACCGGCCGTGCGTGCTGCTATGAAGGACGTGACCGAGCATTCCGGTGCCGTCGGGAGTGTAGCACGCGGCACCTTGTACGGGCGGCCGGTTGTTGTCGCGCGTTCTGGAGTCGGTAAAGTTATGGCAGCAATGTGCGCCCAAGAAATCATCTCCACCTATCAACCAGAACGCATTATCCTCATTGGAATTGCCGGGGCTCTTCACGAGCAGTTATCAATTGGTGACACGGTGCTTGGAGCGGATGTGCTGCAGTACGACATGAACGCTACCGCATTGGGCTTTGCTGTGGGCGAGGTGCCGTACACACCGTACAGGTTTCTGCACTCCGACCCGGCCATGCTTGCAACGGCATCTACGGTCGACTCAAGCCTGGGCGCTGTGCTGCATGGCCGGATTCTTAGTGGCGACCGGTTTGTGAGCAACATAGGGGAGTCGGACCCGGCGCTACTGTGCTTGCTCCAAGAAGATCTTTCAGGCGATGTCGTTGAGATGGAGGGCGCCGCACTTGCCTTTGTCGCAACCGTGAACTGCATTCCTTTTTTGATCATAAGAACGATATCGGACCACGTGACTGCAAAGCCGAGTATTCGGCTTAAGCAGTTTCTGAGGCAGACATCTCAAAACAATTTACGCTTTGTCGCTGCATTGCTCGACGCACCTGTGCCTGCATGAAGCATTGCTCCAAGCACACAACGCAGGAAGCTGCATGCATCTACATCGACCTGAATTTGTATATAACATTCATTCCATAGGAGTTCTCAATGACAACACTACAGGAAGGCGACACCGCCTCCGGGTTTCACATTATCTCAGTGCATCCTTTACCGGAGATCCGGGCAACCGGAGTCTGGGCCCGCCATGAACGCACCGGCTTTGAGTTATATCATGTTGTGTGTGACGACCCAGAGAATCTTGCTGCGGTTTCCTTTTTCACCCTGCCTCGTGACTCTACCGGCGTTGCTCATATTCTTGAGCACACTGTGCTGTGCGGGTCCGAGAAGTACCCGGTGAAGGATCCGTTTTTGCTGCTGCTTAAAGGCAGTATGAGTACCTTTCTCAATGCGTTCACCTTTCCGGACAAGACCGTGTACCCAGCGGCTAGCACCGTTGATAAAGATCTCTTCAACATCCTTGAGGTGTACGGCGACGCAGTCTTCTTTCCGCTCCTGCGCAAGGAGTTCTTTCAGCAGGAGGGCCACAGGCTCGTACTGAGCGAGGACGGCTCTTTGGCTCTAAGCGGCGTCGTGTTCAACGAAATGAAGGGTAACTACTCAACGCAAGAAGGCATAGAGGGAGACTGGAGCTACCGCGCGCTGCTGCCCGACACGGCATATGCCTTTGACTCCGGCGGAGACCCGGAGTGTATTCCTTCTCTGAGCTACGAGGCCTTCCGGGCCTTTCATGAAACCTACTACCACCCGTCCAATGCAAAAGCCTTTGTGTATGGCGATATACCCACCGAGCGCTATCTCGAGTTTTACGAGACCCGGTTTCTCTCGCGCTTTGAAAAGGGGCAGGGCGACTTTCAGGTGGCGCCACAAATCCGTTGGAGCGAGCCGCGTGAGCATGTCGCCTACTATCCGGTGGCCGCTGACGATACGGTGACAGACAAGACATCTGTCACTATGAACTGGCTGCTTGATCCGGTTCATGATCCGGAACGAACGCTGGAGCTTGAGTTGCTTGCTGAGGTGCTTCTGGGGAGTTCGGCGTCGCCCTTGTACCGAGTCATTGTAGAGTCCGATCTTGGCGAGGACCTTTCATCCACCAGTGGCATAGAGACCGAGCTTGCCGAGGTGGTCTTCTCCGTTGGAATGCGCGGCACAAATCCCGAGTCTAAAGAGGCGGTGGAGGAGCTCATACTCAACGAGCTTCGGCGTCTGGTGCGCGAGGGAATTGACGCGCAGCTGCTTGAGGGTGCGCTGCGAAAGCTCGAGTTCCGCAACCGTGAACTGAAGACCGGCAGTTCCTTTGGGCTGCGTTTAATGCGCCGCTCGCTGCGTGGCTGGATGAACGGTGCACGGCCCGAGGCAACCATGCTCTTCACGCCTTACGTAGAGGCACTGCGCAGCCGGCTTGCCCAGGATCCACGGCTACTGGAAAGCGTTATACAGGACCGGCTACTTGCCAACAATCACCGCGCTACCGTTGTGGTGCGTCCCGACCCCGAGCTCTCGGCGCGCCGGGCCGCAGACGAGCGCCAATTCCTTGCCACCAAGGAAGCCGAGTTGACCGATGCAGATCGCGAGCAGATACAGCAAGAGCAGGCGGCTCTGGCGGCCGCGCAGGGAACACCGGATGATCCGGCGGCGGTTGCAGGCATTCCTTTTCTTGAGCGCAGCGATGTTCCGCGGGACATTATCCGCATTCCTATGACACATACGCAGCTGGCCGGTGTTCCGGTCTTCTACCATGAGAGTTTCACCAACGACATCGTCTACTTGGACTTTGCCTTTAATTTGCAGGGGCTCACCGAGGAGCAGCTGCAGATCCTGCCGGTGCTGGCCGAGGCGCTGACCGAGTGTGGACTCGTAGACATGAGCTACGACGAGCTGGCACGACAAATTGACCTTGTCAGTGGTGGAATCCATTCAGGCCTTGAGGTTGGGAGTATTCTCACACCGGACGGCGACCCGCGGCCTGACGGTGCCTATGGGCGCTACTTCACCTTACGCATTAAGGCCCTGGAACACTCGCTTTCCGAGGCCCTGGATCTGCTCAGCCGGATGCTGCGCGAAGCGGATGTTCGCCCCGGTCGTAGACTGAGCGATGTAGTATCAGAGAGCCGTAACGACATGCGCTCCTCTATTATTCCGGCTGGGCATACCTATGCCGGTCTACGTGCAGCGCGCTCCTTTTCACCATCCTTGGCACTGGAAGAACGCTGGCGCGGCATTACCCACCTTTTTGACCTCACCGCATTTGCGAACGATATAGAGGCGGTTTCTACTCGGTTGGCTGGCCTGGCCGCCGAGATCTTCACGCGCGCGCGCACGCAACTCTCGCTGGTGTGTTCGGAGACGGCCTATCCGGCCGTTGCGAGTACTCTAGAACGTTTCTTGCTGTCCTTGCCTGAAGGACGGCTGCCCGGAAATATCGACACCACGTACGGAAACTTTCCAACCCTGGAGGCGCTCTCGGCTCCTGCCGATGTGTCGTACGTGGGTGCGGCCCTGGCTGGCGCTGGCTCGGGAAGCTCCGACTACGCTGCTGAGATTGTGCT
>JAIVHN010000288.1 GCA_020201015.1 Spirochaeta sp.
GAAACCGGCATAATACTGGTTAGTATTTCTGAGCGGGAGTTAGAGTTCTTGGCAGTGTTGATGAGTGAGATATTCGGCTCTGAGAATCGGATTGCGATCATGAGCATTCGTTCGCTCCACACTGTACGCAATAGTAGCAAAGACTTTAGTCGAAACACCGAACACGTTATCTGCTACGCCAAGTGTCTTGCATCGCTGGTCGTGAGTGAAGACCGGAGCACGTATCTACGGGTACCAAGCGAGAAGGGCCACAACTATCCGTACGACGACCAGGATGGGAAAGGGCCTTACCGTCTAGATCAACTCTACGCGCGCAATCATGCCGCTCCCTATATCTATCGCTTTTTCGACGGCCGAGAATGGCAAGCACCGGACGGGAGCTTTCCACGCTACTCGCAGCGGGAGCTGCAGCGTCTTGAAGAGGCAGGTGAGATAACATGGAGTCGCGGTGAGCCACGAGTAAAGCGCTACTTGCACCGAGTCGCTGCAGGGGAACCACCTTCGACCTTTCCAACTCAGCATCTAACCGGCTACAGCAAGGATGGTACGGCAGAGCTTGGTGAGCTCTTTGATGGTCGGCGGGTCTTTAGTCAGCCTAAACCGCTTGCGCTCATGCGGTACTTGCTGCAAATTGGCCGCCCCTGTGACAACGCAAACAAGGACCATAGCATTCTTGATTGTTACGGTGGCTCAGGCACTACCATGGAAGCCGTAATGGCACTCAATGCGGAGGATCACGGAACCCGCAAATGCACGCTGATTCAAACCGGAACTGAATCCCCTGCACTCAGCGCAGCGGCCGTGCCAAGAAAGCCTACGACAGTGAACATTTGTCAGGACATTACACGAGAAAGAGTCATCCGTGCATCCCAGAGACATGGATATGTAACCGGTTTCTCTTATCTTACGACATAGTTTGTACAACAGAGTTGTTTTTCACGACCTGCTTCATGACCTATTTCGCGAACTAGTCGTCGTACCCTGCCCGAAGCTCGCTGAGCAGAAGCACCTCGGGTCTATACTCAAAGTGTATAGGATCAAAGGACAGCCACTTCCCACCCCATACGAAACCGTGACGTTCAAAAACTTCTAACACGGCATCAGCGGGATTGGGTGCCTGCTATATTGCGCCACAGAAACCCGCTTATTTGATGAAGCCCTGTGATGAAGTCCCGGACTTCCGCGTCGCGAGCGGACAAGGCAATGAGATCTTGCTCCACCCGCTGGAGCGGCCCTACAAGCATTTGATGTACTTGTGCAGACCGACCCAGAAAATGATGAGGCCCAATTTGCCTCTCGGCATCACGACGAGTAGTTATTTGGTACAAGGAATCCAAGAAGGCGTTGTGCCGCGGTGGCGGCGGCTCGGAGCGTGCCGACCTACTCCGCAGGCGCTCGGCCGTCTCCTCAGTTATAACTCGAGCTTTAAAAGGCCCAGGCGTGTAATTATAGAAGCGAATTGAGGTAAAATTGCGGAAGTTTTCACGCTCGGACTCCGGCAGCATGCGTCCCTCGGCAAAGAAATACCAGGTGCCGCTAATCCGAACGGCCCAGTCGCCCTCAAGGTAAGCAACCTTACTTACTATGTCCGGGTAAGCTTGCGCAATTGCTTGCACCTCAAGTTCACCTGGCGCACCGGCTCCCGGATACTCTTCTGCAACGGCGTCTAATGGCAGGGTTTCCGCGGCGCCGGGTCGCACCGGGTTCTCGAACTCTGTACCCCATAGCCGTGCAACGACGCTACCGCCGACACCAAGGAGTATAGCGGCCAAGAAAACAACTGTTAGTTGAGCTGTCGGTGTTTTCACCTGCGAAGTATACTACATGTGGGACTCTGTCGACCAATTACGCCTTAACAGCGAGTCTAGTCCGCTCCAGCTCAAGAAAACTCTCTATCCAGCGCAAAAGATCAATGTAAAGCTCGGGAGCCTTTTTTGCTTGTGCATCAACAATGAGTGAAGGCACCCAGTCAAGGTGCTGTTCAAGAAAGGTCAGCTGGGTGGCAACATCGGCCTCCTCGGCAAGCAGACCCATGAATTCAAGCTCTAGCACCAAGTGATCCGGACTATCGGCAAAAGACTTCGGCACCTCAAAACCAATCTCATGGTACACCGCAAGTAGGTGATGCGCGGCGTCACCGTGCAGCAGGCCCTTCTGATTCTTAAAGGGCATTTCGCAGCTAGGATCCGAGGACCAAATTTTATGCACCGACTCGATGGCTTGTAGGGGAGCGCGTACCGGTGGCATCGCTTTCTTATACACATCGAGCCACTCTTCATAGCTCATAAAACTGTCACTGTCCCAGCTCGTAGGTATTGCGGGAAGCTGAGTTCCATTCTTGTGCGTAACCGCCAGCTGACCCCAGATCTCGCTTGGCTTCCGCTCAAGAACTTCTTTATGGGTCGGCCGGTCTGGATACTGAAGAAGGGTGCTAAACATTGTATATACTGAACTGCGTTTGCGTCGATCATTCATGGTAGTGTACTCCAAACAAGAGGGATTAATAGGTAAAACTTGATTGTATTGTAACCGAAGATCGCGTATAAGCATAGAGCATCCGCCGAAATCCTGTTGAGGATGTCCGGCAGATGCTCACGATCAGGATTAAGCAAGCATGGCGGCAACGTCGGCAGCCGGTTCGCCTATAGGTTGGAGGTTGAAGGTATCGGTGATTACCTGCGCTACCCCTGGGGAGAGGAAGGCTGGCAGCGTAGGCCCAAGGCGGATGTCTCGCACACCAAGCGACAACAACGCAAGAAGCACACATACAGCTTTCTGCTCGTACCATGCCAGGTCGTAGGAGATCGGTAGTTCGTTGATGTCAGTGAGGCCAAAGGCTTCTTTGAGCTTCAACGCGGTTACTACCAGGCTATACGAGTCGTTACACTGACCAGCATCCAGTACGCGCGGAATCCCTCCAATATCGCCCAATTGCAGTTTATTGTAGCGATACTTAGCGCAGCCAGCGGTGAGAATAACCGTATCCTCGGGCAGCTGCTCGGCAACACCAGTAAAATATTCGCGTCCACGCTGACGGCCGTCGCAGCCTGCCATGACGACAAAGCGCTTAATGGCGCCAGACTTGACCGCGTCTACCACCTTGTCCGCAAGGGCACCAACCTGCGCATGTGCAAAGCCACCAACAATCTCGCCAGTTTCAATCTCTTGTGGCGCTTCACAGCTGCGTGCGCGTTCAATGACTTGAGAGAAGTCCTTGGGGCCAGCCGCGGAACGGTCAGCAATGTGCGGCACATCTGGATATCCTGCCTGGCCGGTAGTAAAAATGCGGTCACGGTAGGCGTCTTTTACCGGGGTTATGCAGTTGGTCGTCATGAGGATTGGCCCATTGAAACTTGCAAACTCCTTGTCCTGGCGCCACCATGACCCGCCGTAGTTCCCTATGAAGTGCGAGTATTTCTTAAATGCAGGGTAATAGTGTGCAGGTAGCATTTCACAATGAGTATAAATGTCGACCCCTGTGCCCTCAGTCTGCTCCAGGAGTTCCTGCAGGTCACGTAGATCATGGCCGGATACAAGAATACCGGGCTTAGCTTTGACACCTATATTTACGGTAGTGATCTCTGGGTTGCCATACGTCGTGGTGTGAGCCTTGTCAAGCAATGCCATAGTACGCACGGCAACGTCTCCGGTCTTGAGCACCAGCGCGGTCATGTCCTCGGCCGAGTGTTCTTCGGTGCAGGCAGCAAGCAATCTGAAGGTGTCGCGGTAGATCTCGTTATCCTCGTATCCCAGCACAGTCGCATGATCTGCATACGCGGCTACGCCTTTGAGGCCGTACACTATGGTTTCACGGAGGCTTTTGAGATCCACGTCCTCCGTCGCTAAGAAGCCAAAATCTCCGACACGGTCGGCATAAGCTTCTGGGTCTGCCAGCGACACCGTGGCAGCGTTTGGAACTGAGTTCGGCGGCGTTGACACCCCTTGCTCTGTGCACTGCTGGGCAAGACGGGCGCGCATCTCATCCGCCTCTTGGATATAGCCAATGATCCGAGCATCGTCAAAGTTTGCATTGGTTATCGTGGCAAAGAGCGCTCTCATGACGAATGCCCCTGCCTCGTTTGAGAGTTCTGCGACATTTGAAAGTTGGTCGGCATAGTACGCCACCCCAATTACCGCATGAATCAGCAAATCCTGCAGATTAGATGTCGACGGCTGTTTGCCGCACATACCAACCACCG
>JAIVHN010000189.1:0-9009 GCA_020201015.1 Spirochaeta sp.
CCGCCGACACCGTTCGTTTTCGACGGGGCAACCCGGAGCAGGCATTTGCAGATGCGGATTTGGTAGTAGAGGGTGAGTACTTTACCCCGCAGATTGAGCATGCCTACCTTGAACCAGAAGCTTGTCTTGCTGTTCCCGGCTCACAACCGGCGGTTACGGTGTACACCGCAAACCAGGGCTCGGGGCCATACCAAAAAATGATTGCGGCAACGTTGGCCATTGAACCCGAGCAGGTTCGCGTCGTCTATACCCCGGCAGGAGGCGGATTTGGAGGCAAAGAGGAACCAACGGTTCAGATTCAAGCCGCGCTTGCCGCACGCCTCACAGGCCGCCCAGTAAAGATTGTGCTCAAGCGCAGTGAGTCAATTCGGATGAGTACCAAACGCCATGGGAGTCGCATTCGCATTCGCCATGCAGTCCGAAAGGACGGTACGTTATTGGCGGTGGAGACTGACACCGTGGTTGATTCCGGCTCCTATCTCTCGCTCAGCAAGCCTGTTATCTTCCGCACCGTTATAATGGCTGGTGGCCCCTACGAAATTCCAAACGCCTCAATAAACTCCTGCGGAGTGTACACCAACACGAATCCGTCGGGAGCTTTTCGCGGCTTCGGCAGCACGCAGATCTGCTTTGCTGTGGAACTGCAGATGGACAAGATTGCGCACGCCTTAGACATCGACCCCATTGAACTTCGTCGCAAGAATGCGCTTGCACCCGGCAAAACAACCGTGACCGGCCATCTGCTGCCGGAGGGGAATCCCTACCCCGAGACGGTGAACCAGGTTGCCGATGCACTGGCGGCCGCGCTCAAGGAAATAACGCCGACCCATGGGAAAAAACTCGGCGTTGGTTTTGCAAGCGCCTATAAGAATGTCGGTGTTGGAAAAGGAATGCCGGATGAAGCCTCGGCCGCGGTAGAGTTGCGTGAGGACGGCTCGGTGCGCATTTTTGTCGGGGCCACCGACATGGGGCAAGGCTCGGACACCGTAATGGCACAGATTGCAGCCGAACGCCTTGGCATTCCGTACAATCTGGTAGATGTTGTGTCTTCCGACACCGAACGCTGCCCGGAGGCTGGCCTCACTACCGCCTCACGCCAGACTTTTGTTAGCGGCAACGCAGTTAACGGCGCCGCAGGCCTCCTGCTTGAAACACTCCGGAGGCCGGAGGGCCTCAACCTGGCGGGCTCCGCCGAGGAGCATGCCCGCAAGACCTTGGCAGAACTCTATGGCGAACACTACAAAGGTGAGCGACTACGACTGGAGTATCGCTACCGTCCGCCACGCACCATGCCGCTACCGGAAGACTGTGAGGCGGTGGTCCCCGACCACCCCGAGGGACACGCGATCCATTTTGCCTACTGTTATACAAGCATGGCGGCCATTGTGGAGCTTAATCCCGACGGCAGCGACCTACGGGTGCTGCGGCTGATCACGGCCCAGGACGTTGGACGGGCTCTGCATCGCCAGAATGTCTTGGGTCAAGTGGAAGGTGCGGTTATCATGGGTTATGGTTACGGGGTTCGTGAAAGGTTTGAATCCGGGAGGAACGGCACGGCTACCACCACCATTAACTCGCTTGGTGTACCTCGCTTTCTCGACTCGCCGGTGCTGGAAACCTATATTGTGGAGGCGGCTCATCCGGCCGGGCCCTACGGCGCAAAAGGAATTGGTGAGATACCGCTGAATCCGGCCGCGCCTGCAATTGCAGCCGCCGTGCATAATGCAATTGGTGTGTACCCCGACAGCTTGCCCTTTGGAACAACGCTGCCGGAGCTGGTGGGCGGCTCTTAGAGCAACCCAACCTCTTTGTTGAACTCATCGATCATGGCGTCGATTTTGGGCGCCAGCGCCTGAATGTTTGTCCAGTACTCACGGTCGTACCACTGTGCGTTGAGTTCCTCGGAGTTTCGTCCCTGCTGCTCAACCCAGGTAAAGTACTTGAGGTTGTGAACCCGCAGGCGCTCGTAATAGGTCAATTCCAAAACGTTAAGATAGTTCTGCTTCTCAATAGAGCCTGCAAAATAGCGAGCGGCGTCCATCTCCGAAAGTGGGCCGTTCGCTTCTACCAAGTCATCTACACGAGAGTTGTACAGCTCCATGGAGTCGGTTATCACCGTCACCATTACATCATCCGGGCCAAGCTCATAGTACTTTGCCGTTTTTACGGCAGCCAACATATTCCCAATTCCAGATATCCCAAGCGACGGAAGCGACTCAATAGTTTCATCCGAGATACCCCTTGAGGCCAGATATGCGCGGCCAGCATCTTCATTAAAGACGCGAGTTAGGTCCATGCAGTCTTGATCATCCACCGCCACTACAAGATCGGTATTACGCACGTTGTGCACCCACGGCACGTGCTTGTCGCCAATTCCTTCAATGCGATGATCACCAAAACCGTTGCGCAGCAAGGTGGGGCACTGAAGCGCCTCTGCTGCAGCAACGACACTGTGCGGATAGAGTTGTTTCAGTTTGTCACCGGCCGCCAGTGTTCCTCCGGATCCGGTGGAGGAAACATACCCGGCGTAATTCTCAGGCTTGACCCCGGCTGCGCCCAGCATCTCCACAATGGCGTCGGCCGTTACCTCATAGTGCCAGAGATAGTTGCCGAACTCCTCAAACTGATTAAAAATGACGATATCGTCACCACGAGTCTTCCTCAGATCCCAGCAGGCATCAAAGATCTCTTTGACGTTGCTCTCGGTTCCGGGGGTTGCTATGACTTCACCGGCAATCTGCTTGAGCCACGCGAACCGCTCACGGCTCATGCCCTCGGGAAGGATCGCAATTGAGTCACAGCCAAGGAGCGCCGAGTTGTAGGCGCCACCACGGCAGTAGTTCCCGGTAGACGGCCAGACCGCCTTCTGGTTGGCCGCGTCATACCTGCCGCTTACCAGAGCAGGCGCTAAACATCCATAGGTTGCCCCAACCTTGTGGGCACCGGTAGGAAACCACTGCCCGACTATCCCCAGAATGCGACACGGAGCACCGGTGAGCTCCGGCGGGAGTTCAATATAGTTTACTCCGCCAAAGGTGCCGCCCTTAGCAACTGGCTCGTTTTTCCATGTAATGCGGAATAAATTTGCCGGGTCAACGTCCCAGAGACCAACCTCGCCCAGTCGAGTGTGAATTTTTTCCGGCATCGAGGCCGGATTTCTCATCTCACTAAACTTTGGAAGTATTATTCCACGCTCACGACAACGTTGAATATTGCGTTCCCGTACATCGGGGTGCAGAGTCAGATCAATCATGGTTACTCCATTCATATCTGCGACCAGTGAGGGGAGTCGCATGCTTTCGGTTTACTGTTACTCACAGCCTTTAATATACCCGCTAAACTCTCAAACGGCTACAGCCTACTCAGGAGCTCGCGGGCGGTGAGTACCGTGACGGGAAGGTGTTCCCGGGCCTCGAGGATATGGGCGTCGCCACTAATCAGGTGGGTTCCAGGTCGAACCCGGGCGGCATTAATAAAGTGATCATCGCTAGGATCTTCGGAAATCCAGGTATCCGTGGGAACGTTCTCGCTGATCTTATGGAACCACGGCTGGATTTCCTCCTCTAACAGATACTTGATTTCCAGCTCGCTCAGTCGGAGCTTGGGATATGCCAGTACCCGCAGATACTCCTCAAGAATGGGATCTGTTAGCAGCGGCAGGAGCCGCCCCTCCAGAATAGCTCGGTGGATGCCGACCATTGTTCCCCTGAAGAGCAAAACGGAAATCAGGATATTGGTATCAAGAACCGTAAGCACGTCTGGCCTCGGCTACGATATCGGCCAGATCGTCCTCGGTTATTTCCAGGCTGCCAACCTTGTCCCGGATTGCGGCCAGCTGCGGGCTTTCCAGGGGGCGAATCACCACGGGCTCCAGAACAATCCGTCCGGATTCCCAGCGAGCGTCAAAATAGGTTTGATCCGGGCAGTGTCGGAGGACTTCCCCGGGCAGGGTCAACTGGTTTTTACTAGTCACTTTGCAGAGCATATGCACCCCTTCTGAGTAAGTCTACGTGGTATAAGCTTATCTCGTCAAGTAAGAATGTAAGGAACAAAGGTATCTCTATCCGAGTCTTTTATAAACTTCCCACGACCGGTGCTGTCTTCTTGTGCGATGCTCCTGCAGTAACTGGCCTCTCACCTTGGGGGCTCCAACGGAAGTCGCTCTATCGCCACCGCCTACATGAGATCGATAAGCTTCGCCACCGAGAGCCAGTACTTCTCGTCTAGCAGGCGCGCGGCTCCGACAATGGCGGCATCTTCATGAAGTGTTGAGAGCCGAACATCCACTGCAACTTCGTTGGCTTCCAATGCGTGTTCGAGTGCTACCCCCCACAGAAAATGAGCCTTGGCGATGTTTCCGCCGACAACCAATGATTCCGCGCAAAAAAGTTTGAGCCATGGGCCTACGAACTCACCGAGTTGTTTACCGCGCCGGCGAAAGGCTACAAGCGCAGAGTCATCACCTTCCCTCGCACGGTCGGCCAGGGCCCGGACACCGGTGACTGTGTGCCCGGAGACTGAGGCATACTCCGCCACGAAACCTCGGGTCGAGAAGTAGTCGTCGGCTATGCCTTCGTGATAGGGCAGGTGCCACAGGCAGCCATGCGGGGGTACCGCCTCGCCATCTAGGACGGGCACTCCACTACGAACAAAAGCGGAGCCAAAGCCGGTGCCAAGGGTAAGCGCAACAGACCGTGCATACCCCGCAGTCGCACCACGCCACGCCTCACCAATAGCAAATGCAGTCGCGTCGTTCACAAAGCGAATGGGAAGCCCACGGTCTACACCGAGCGCCGAACGAAAGGCGTCTCCGACCTTCACACCTTCTAGGCTCTCGTACTTGCGGCCCTTGTTGAACAGTACCACACCCCGGCTGTAATCAAAGGGGCTAGGCATAGCACACGCTATACCGGCAAGCTCGGCCTCTCCAAGAAACAGCAAGCTTTCGTGCAATGCCTGGGTCCACACCTCTAAAACGTGCTCGGCACCTTGGGCACTATCAACGGCCCGAGCGGTGCGGCTTTCCAGTACAAGCGAACCGGACTCCACACCGACCAGGGCCGAGCTTATGTGGCTGCCGCCGATATCACACGCAAGGGCTACCCGTTCCATAGGACCCAACAAACCGGCCTTAGCCTTTGACCGAACCGGCAAGCATGCCGCGAATGAAGTACTTACCCAGCACAATATAAATAACCAGTGTGGGCACCGCAGCAATGAGAGCACCGGCCATCTGCACGTTCCATTCAACAACCTGACTTCCAGCCAAGTTCTGCAGTGCCACCGTAATTGGTTGCACACCTGGACGCTGAGTAATGGTAACTGCAAACAGAAAGTCGTTCCACACACTGGTGAACTGCCAAATGACGACTACCACTAAGCCCGGGGCCGACAGCGGCAACATAATGCGCCGGTACACGCCAAAGAGTTCAAGCCCATCAATATATCCGGCTTCAAGAAGTTCGTCCGGAATCTCGGCGTAGAAGTTTCGAAACATGAGAGTTGTTATGGGTATGCCGTAGATCACATGAGTGAGAATAAGTCCGCCCAAGCTTCCGTAAAGCCCTACACGACTCAGGAATTGAACAAGCGGGATCAGAATAGCTTGATACGGGATGAACATTCCAAACAGAACCAACGCAAAGACAATGTTGGCCCCCCGAAACCGCCATTTGGAGAACACATAGCCGTTGATGGAGCCAAGTGCTGCTGCAAGGAGTGTTGCCGGAATTACTAAAATAAAGCTGTTTCGTAGATTGGGTGCCAAGCGAATCAGAGCCACACCAAAAGCCTCGAGACTGACTGACCGCGGGAAGACCCACATCTCAGATAGGCTGACGTTTGCAAAAGACTTCAGGCTGGTTGCCAGCAAAACATAGACCGGCGCCAGGAACAGTAGGACAAAGACTGCAAGCACCAGGTACAACAAAGCTCGCCGCTGCATTACCGCACGGCGGGCCGGATTAGGTGAGGATACGCTGGCACTCATTAGTGTTCCTTCCTAAAGGTATACACAAGATACGGTATTATGACCACCGCAACCATCAACAGCATGACAGTTGAAATGGCGGCTCCTTCGCCATAACGATTGCCGCGAAAGGTGGTCTCAAACATGAACACGCCGGGGAAGTCGGTAGCAAATGCAGGGCCCTTGCCGGTCATGGCCATGACAAGGTCAAAGATCTTGAGCGAAATATGCCCCAGCACAATCATGGCGGAAAGCGTAATTGGTCTCAGCATTGGGAGTATAATGCGGCGTATTATGGTAATTTCGTTTGCGCCGTCCATGCGGGCGGACTCCAGTAGCTCGCCGGGAATTGAACGCAGCCCGGCCAGGTAGATGGCCATAGTGTATCCAATGAACTGCCACGATGCAGCCGCGATAATGGAAATAAGGGCAAGATGAAAACCGGCAATTCGTGTTGTGTCGGTGTACCAGCCCCAACTTGACGGAAGGCCAACCGCAGCAAAAATCACGTTTACACCGGCCGTTGGGTTCAGCACCCAGCGCCAGAGAACGCCGGTCACGATAAATGAGAGCGCCATTGGGAACATATATACAGTGCGAAAGAAGCCCTCGCCACGAATCTGTTTATTAATAAGATAGGCAAGCAAGAATCCGAACACAATGCACGTAGCAATGAAAAAAACGGTAAAGTACGCAGTATTCCAGAGATCAATTTGAAATCGGTTTGAACCGAAAAGGCGCAGGTAGTTCTTGAGTCCTACAAAGGTGTAGTCCGGTCGAATTCCCTCCCACGCGCTCATTGAGGTGCGCAAGGACCAGAAAATAAAGCCGTACACAAAAATGGCAATAACAACAATGCTTGGTGAAACCAGCAGAACCGCTTTCCGAAGCTCTTTCTTTGATCTAATCATGCGCACGGCCCTCTCAGAAGAATGGTATGTGCGCCCTGCCACGGCAGGACGCACCGGACTATGACAAATTTACCATAAAAAGCTAGCGAGCGTACTGCTCAGCAAGCTCTTGAAACTCCTCCGCCGCATCATCAAAATCACCGCTATTGACGAGCGCGTTCACCACGTCGTTAATTCGCGTAACCCAAGACTCGGACGCTGCCGCGCCATGCGCAACACTCGGAACAATGGTGTCCGTGAGAGCATGAGGAAATTGCCAGCGGTGCCCGGGAAGGCAACCCAACCATACTCTTCGTTCGGCGTAAGCCCAATTGAGAGATAGTATCCGTGCACCCAGTCTCCCATAACGGTCATGGCAGCGCGGCCCTCGGCTACATACTGTGCCGCGTCAATGTTCGTCAACGCCGCTCTGTCGGAGTTGGTGTACTCCATCACACGAAGAAAGCTCTCAAGCGCCGCCTTTGCGTTATTTCCGTCCCATGCTGTCTCTCCGGTCCAGAGACCTCTGTACGCATCGGCGCCCAACTCCGCAAGCAGTACGCTTTCAAGGAGGTGAGTCTGCTCCCACCCATCGGTGCCGCCGACCGCAAGCGGGGTAATACCTTTTGCTTCCAGTGCCTCGGCTACCTCAAAGAACTCATCCATGCTTGTGGGTGGATCTAGATCGTTTGATTCAAAGACGTCGATGTTGTACCACATCACGTTTGAACGGTGAATGTTCACCGGAATGCTGTACACTTCACCTTCATATGAAATGATGTCGATGACATCTGCAGGATAGTCGTCCATCCAGCCGTTGTCTTCAAGAATAAAGGTCACCGGCTCCATGAAGTCCTCAACAACCCAGGTAGCGATAATGCCCTGCCCGGCATGAACCTGGAAGCTGTCGGGGGGATTCCCGCCCTGCATCCGGCTGGCCAGAACCGACTTGGCTTGGGCACCTGCACCACCTGCAACGGTAGCGTTAATAACCTCAACATCGGGATACTTCTCGTTGTAGATATCGATCAAGGCCTGAAGCCCCTCTGCCTCTCCGCCAGCGGTCCACCAGCTGAAGATTTCGAGTTCGTTACTACTTTCCTGCTCCGCGCCACCTCCGGCGTACGCAGCTGCCGGCAGCATTATCAAACCGGCGATCAACATAAAGAGTATAAGATAATTTTTTCTCATACATTCCCCCCTTAAAGGATTATCGTTGTTTGACGGCAACGCCGCCAAAAATCAGGATCTCATTCTTGCCTGTGTTTCACCTCCTTTTTCCCACAGGCTATACAAGATTCCGGTCTAGTACTTGTTGCAGTTGTGCTACGGTATTCACGGCGGCCCGAACGGTGTGGTAATTCACCTTCCAGGAATGACTCATATGCCGCCAGATCGGTTCACCTTCACGACTCAGCAGCGGCCACCACTCACCGGTCTCATGATGAATCACGGTGTCCATGACAAATCTGTGTACGTTGGTATAGGCCTGCAGATAGCGGTCGTCCTGGTAGCGCAGGAAACCGTCAAGCATACCGATGAGGGTCTCTGCCTGCTGCCAGAACTCCTTGGCTTGGTCGGTTGCCGGACCCTTGTGCGACCCTTCTACGTAGACACCACCATAGGTCTCATCAATGCCGTAACGCACCGCATGATCAAGAGCGTTACGAATAATCTCGTCATATGGGGCAATCTCGTCGCCCAGGGTGTTCAGGGCTTCCAGCAGTAGCCACGCCATCTCTGCATTGTGGCCATAGGACGTGTTGTCCAGCGGGTTCGCCTTCTGTCCGCTTTCGTCGTAACGGTCCCAGCCCCAAACAATATCAAACTTAATGTGTGGCGCCTGCTTCCAGTCAATAGTGAACTGTGGAACTCCGGTACCGCCGGGACTCAGCACGCGCTCAACAATAATGCGAATAACCTCACGCAGCTTCCGTGCATGGAGTTCCTTACGGCTCACCGCGTAGAGACTGGTATAAGCCTCCATCAGGTGCATGTGTACGTCGAGGGTCTTGCGGTCCCCACCCCCGGCGCCCGGCCCGCACAAGGTCCAGTCGCGCTCAAACATCTCTACGTACCCACCGTAGGCAGTCTCGGTGCAGTTAATTTGCACAAGGTCAAAAACCCTTTCGGCGTACTCCAGTCCAACAG
>JAIVHN010000189.1:9166-29881 GCA_020201015.1 Spirochaeta sp.
CCTCCGTTCACTTCATCGCGGGACTTATTCAGCCAAAACGGTAAGAGTTCGTTGTTGAGGTGGCGCGACATCTCCTCACGCATGCGCTCGCAATCTGCTCGACTCATCTTCACTCCTTAACCTTGTTCATGCAGAACCTGATAGAGCCGGTGCAGCGCCACACGGTTGTCGGCCGCAAGATACTGCATTGTCCCCCCCATCCTGCTAAATGTTTTCAAAAACCGCATGTAATAGGCAGGATCCTCGGAGGGTGGCTCTCCGTCCTTGGCCCAGTCCCAGGTAGATTCCATGAGATCGACCACACACACGTAATGGTTCTTAATACTCCGCCCGGCCTGCAGGGCCAGATTCATAGCCATAGAAAAGGACTTCTCAAAAACCATGGGCGACATCACCGCCGAACCTACCGAGAGATACACTCCGTTTTCTATGTGCGAGATCTCCGCAGCAAAACGCAGGAAGTCGTGTTCGGCACAGCGGCCTATTGCGGCACCATAGCTCGTTGGATGCGTATAAATGATGTCGTGGCCAAACATAGGATGTCCGGTAAACGGGACCCCCAAACGCCGGGCGGCGGCCTGGAGGCTAAACTCAAGATAGGGGTGCTTTATTTCTATACGGCCCGGAGCAAGCCCATGTCGGCGGATTCCGTCCAACAGGTCACAGGCGGCACCTGGACAGGTGGAGTCTTCAGGTAGAGCGTCCACAATCTCCTGCAGCAGCTCGGACTCACTGGGTATGGTGA
This sequence comes from Spirochaeta sp., assembly GCA_020201015.1. Lineage (GTDB taxonomy): Bacteria > Spirochaetota > Spirochaetia > DSM-27196 > SLAA01 > SLAA01. The sequence goes on from JAIVHN010000189.1 coordinate 9,912, forward strand.
GCCCGTTGTCCAGGATCAAACTCCCCACCGACTCACCGTAGCCGAGCCCGCGCCATGCGCCGACCAGAAGGGCCAAGTTGAGACTTCTGCCTGTCTCTTCCCACAACCCGAAGCGACCCTGCGCGGTATTGGTACGCACGTCCTCGCTTGTCAGACCTTGAAAGGCCAGCTCCCAGTCATGAATGATACCAGCGCCGTTGGTGGCAAGCAGCGTGATCCACCCTTCCTCAATGAGGCGAATTAGCACCAGCCCTAAACCGTTCTTAATAGTATGCGCACCAAAGGCCATGACGCGCGGCGCCCCTGCAGTGCAAGCCGCACGCATTCGGGCGGCAAGTTCTTGAATGGTAGCCTCGGCCTCGGCTCCGAGGGGTGCAGACAAGGCACCGTCCGGATCTACCATATCGGACTCGACCTTTACCCGGTTCACACGCTCACCCAAGGGATAGGTTCGTAGTTGTGTCCGATCAAACTCCGCGGCTTTATCCATGGGACGCTCCATGTAGAGGCTCAAGGGTCGAGCCGCCCTTAGCCGTAAACCCAAGAAAGCTGAGGAGGTGAGTAATTTGGGAGTAGTCGGGAACTACGCAATCGGCACCGGCCAAGATGAGTCTCTCGCGTTTTGCGAGGTTGAGCCCATAACGCCGCACCTCGTCTGATGCAACCCCCACTGCGTACCCGCCAGCCTTGTGGGTCTCACGAATCTCAACCGGCCCGTCACCAAAGGTGATGATACCGGCTGCGTTTTCAGAGCCAATCTCGTGGAGAATTCGCTCAAGCACGACTCGCTTAGGGTCATTCTGAACATCTCCTACCGATCCAAAAATGCCTCCGTCAAACAGATCCGCGTAACCAAGCAACTCGGCCTCGGTGCGGACATCCTGTTCGTCGGTACCACTTGCAAGATACAGGACCAAACCACGCTCACGAAGAGCCCGCAGAAGCGGCACGGCGTTCTTTACCGTAAGGTCTTCGACACTCAGCTGGCCTGCCTTCAAGCGATCGAGTCGCCTCGTTACCAACCGCAAGAGTTCGACATTGTACAGCTTCTTGTATTCCGCCGCGCTCAGCACCTCTGTAGCTGGCACATAACCGAAATCTCGTACCATCTCTGCAAGCAACTGCATCTGATACATTGTCTGGTATCCGGTAGTGCGATTTATAAACTCACGACATTAACGGCTCCATCACCTGCTCCCATCCCTCCCTCACGGTTGAGATGGTACCGTCGTGGTCGAATACTGCAAAAGCAAAGGCGGCCTGCGGTGTATCGGTGACAAGTTCGATATCGGTGGTGTCGATGTAACGGGCCTTGTGTGGAGAATGCGCAAGTTCCGGGTTATAAAGGTAGTCGGGGCTCCGCCCTATTTCACGAACCTCTTCCGGACGGGCCGTTCCGGTTCGCAACAGCTTTCGCACCGTAACCCCGGCAACAAGCGCTCCAAACACTGCCGCTCGAACTGAATCGAGCCCGGTAACCCGGGCCGCCACAATGCCAGCTATCATGCTGTCGCCCGCGCCAACCGGGTCAACCATCCCGGCTGTTGCTGGCGCTGGCAGCGCCTTAGCCTTCCCTTCCTCCGCAACAACACAGCCTTCCTCACCTCGTGTGAGATACACTGTCTGTTGCCAGCGCTCGGACAGCACCAGTGCCGCAGTACAGGCGTCCTCGGCGCGGCCAAGAACGGCCTGTGCCTCACGAAGGTTAAGTTTATGAATAGTACGAGGAAACTCTTCAGCGTAATCGCGGCTGTCCAAAAACACCGGTAGCTTGTCATCATCCGCTATAAGAGCCACAAGGCCAGCACGGAAGGCTGGAGTATGAATACCGTTGCGAAGTTGCTGGTTTATAATCACGGCGTCGAAAGAGGGAAAATCGGCCTGAAGAAGCTCAAGCAACAACCCAACACTCACCGTATCGGCAGCGTTCAGTGTCCCAAGGTCAATGCGTGGTTCTTCCGTCTCGTCTTTGTAGAGCTTGGTATACACATTGGTATTCCAGCCCTCGGATTGCACAACAAGTCCTCTGGTGCGTATGCCAGCTTGTCGGCAGTGCTCCACAATTTCTCTGCCGTAGAGATCGTCACCAATGATGCCGTAAAGTGCCACCTCTCCGACCCCTAACGAGGCCAGGTTAGCTGCGACGTTAGCCGCCCCACCCAGAGAACTCCGCATGGACTCGACAATTCGTGTCGGCAGGCCGGTCTCCACCGAAATCTCCGACTCATCTGCAAGAAACTTATATACATCAAGGCACACATCACCGACAACCGCGATGCTCGCGGAAGGAAGTGCTGCGAGTAAGCTATCAATCCCGGAGGGAGTTATGCTGCTTTCCATGCTGCTTTCCTTTGCCGATGTAACCGTTTGCATACATAGTATAGGGGCGGAATTTCGCGCCGTCAACGAAAGATTGCAACACAGTTTCACCAGACGGTACGTTGCGGCAGGAAATGGGTACAAATCGTGGCGATATACCCCGTCATGGCCCCCTACGGAATCTTGACTGCGTGCCATAGTAGTAGTACGATGAGGTAAAGATGTAAGCGCTTTCAGCAATACGCGCTCGTCTTTCCTTGCAGCGGACCAAAGGAACACGAATGAGCAAACAACTGACCATGAGCGACATCGCCCGCATGGCAGGCGTCTCAATTGCAACTGTGTCCCGGGTGCTCTCCAACCATCCCATGGTTCGAGAGGAAACACGCAAGCGAGTACTGGCGCTGGTCAAGGAACACCGTTACGAACCCAGTTACGTCGCTCGAAATCTGAGCACACGTCGCACACACACCATTGGAGTCGTAGTGGACGACATTTCCAATCCCTTCTTTATGGAGCTTGCCAAAGGTATCGAGTCGGTGCTTCAGAAGAATCGGTACACCATGCTCCTTACCAGCTCAAGTTGGGACACCGACAAGGAGGCGGAACTCATCCGCACCCTTTTACGAAACAGGGTGGACGGAGTGCTGATTACCCCGGTTCATCCGGAATCGGAGTCCACCGAAATAATGCGCCGTAACGGTGTTCCTTTTGTAATCATGAACTGCCGTAGCGATCATGACTCGGCAAGTTACGTCTCCACCGACAACCTCGAAGGAGGTCGAGTGGCGGCAGAACTCATGCTCCGCACTAGCCCTGCCCATTTTTTGTGCCTCTCAGGCATACCGCATCAAAGCACAAATGAACGTGCCGAGGGCTTTATACAGGAGATCAAGAACCACGGTCGCAGTGAGGATCTCGCAGTCTACGAAGAGGTCCGAACCTTCGAGGACGGCTATAACATTGTTCCCAGCCTTATTGCGCGCAACCGCGTGGACGTGGTAAGCACCGGAATATTCACCTCAAACGACTTCGTCGCGATGGGCATACTCGACGGACTTATCGAACATAAAATTCCCGTACCTTCTCAGGTGTCGGTTATCGGATACGACGATATCGCGTTTGCCGAACGTTACAGAATTCCACTCACCACCGTAGTTCAAGCAAAACAGAGCATGGGCCAGTTAGCGGCAGATGAACTCATGGAACTCATACAAGATCGGAACCACACTCCGGCTCGACTCCTGCTCAAGCCACGGCTTATTGTGCGCGACTCCTGCCCCACCGCCCAAACCCACCCGCCGCGGAGCGTTGTCCAATGAACTATTTTCTGGGCTTTGATATTGGTGGGACAAACTGTTCGGTAGTCCTTGGCGATGATCATGGCGTCGTGCACCAACAGCGCACAATTCCCACCAACCATACGGCCGGACCCCACGCCGTTATCCGACAGTTGTGTGAAACCGCAGATGCACTCTCGAACGAGTTTCAAAGCAAGCACAGCCGGAGCCCGGTAGCGCTAGGAATAAGTTGCGGCGGACCGCTAGATTCACGCTCCGGTATTGTCTACTCGCCCCCAAACCTTCCGGGGTGGAACGCGGTTCCCATTGTTGAGATTGTAAGCTCAGCGCTCGATCTCCCTACAGCGATCCAGAACGATGCCAACGCATGTGCCTTAGCCGAGTGGAGGTATGGTGCAGGCCAGGGTTACAGCAACATGGTGTTTCTGACCTTTGGTACCGGCATGGGGGCCGGCCTAATTCTGGACGGACGGCTCTATACCGGGACAAACGACATGGCAGGTGAAATTGGACACGTCCGCATGGAAGACACCGGCCCCGTAGGCTATGGAAAGTCGGGCTCCTTTGAGGGTTTCTGCAGCGGCGCCGGTATTGCACGCTTGGCGCGCAGCCAAGTGCAGAGCGAATGGGCCGCTGGCCGTCGGGTGTCGTTCTGTGCCGATGAGACCCAACTTAAAGTACTGAGCACCCGCGAGATTGGCGAAGCGGCCATGAACGGTGACCCGACGGCGGTTGAGATTATAGAAACAAGCGCCGAGTACCTGGGTCGCGGATTGGCTATCATAGTCGATATCCTGAACCCCGAGTGCATTGTTATCGGCAGCATTTTCGTTCGCTTAGAAGAGCTCCTGCGACCGCGAATGGAAGCAATGCTCCGCCGGGAGTGTTTGGAGCAAGCAAGCCGGGTATGCCGGATCGTACCCGCCGCGCTTGGAGATGATGTCGGACTTAAAGCGGCCCTCTCGGTCGCGGAGAAAGCATATGCAGAGAAAGCCCATATGGAGGCCAACGGTGAATGAATCGAGCACCAACTTCTCACCTTCCCTTATTCACCTTACAGAACGATATCCCCGCCTGCAGCCGCAACAGGAAGACCTACTTGCCGCATACCGTGTTCTCAAGACAGGCTTTACGCAGGGAAAACGGCTGTTCTTGTGCGGCAACGGCGGCAGTGCCGCCGACGCCGAGCACATTGTCGGTGAGCTCATGAAGGGATATCTCAAATCCAGGCCGGTTTCTGCTGAGCTCCGGGACAATCTGGTACGCCAGCATCCAACCGACGGGGAGTACCTTGCCGACCACTTACAAGGTGCACTGCCAGCGCTCGCGCTCACCGGCCATGCCTCGTTGAGCAGCGCCTACGCCAACGACGTGGCCGCAGACATGGTTTTTGCGCAACAGCTATACGGTTACGGCCGACCTGGCGACATGCTGTTGGCAATCAGCACATCCGGGAACTCGGCGAATGTCGTGAACGCGGTGAAACTCGCCCAGGTGTTGGACATCCACAGCATAGGGCTCACCGGCGCCGACGGTGGTCTGCTTGCCGACCTGTGCACCGTCACGATCCGCGTTCCGGAGACCTCAACGCCCCGGATCCAGGAGCTCCATCTACCGGTGTACCATTGGCTCTGTGAGGCACTTGAGGAACATTTCTTTAGGGACTCATGAAGAGAGTACAGCACGTGCATGCTGCAGAAGTGCTTGGACAAGTGCCGACTTGGAAGTGTATACTACCGCATACCAGTAAACGGAGTAACAAGCGTGAGCAAATCCACCATCCATGAACTTATAGACAGCCTCAAGAAACTCTCATTTGAGAATATGTACAACAACGACTTTTTGCTGACCTGGCAAAAGAGCAAGGACGAACTCAATGCAGTCTTGACCGTGGCTGAAATACTACGGCAGATGCGCTCGGCCAATATCTCACCACGCGTCTTTGACTCCGGTTTGGCCGTTTCGTTGTTCCGTGACAACTCAACCCGTACCCGCTTTAGCTACGCAAGCGCCGCTAATCTTCTTGGGCTCGCAGTACAGGACCTTGATGAAACTAAGTCACAGATTGCACATGGTGAAACCGTACGCGAAACTGCAGTCATGATCTCGTTTCTTTCAGAGGTCATTGGCATTCGTGACGATATGTACCTTGGGGCAGGCCATGAGTACATGGTTGAGGTTGGCCAGGCACTAACAGATGCACATAATGAAGGCCTGCTTAAACGTCGGCCAAGTATTGTAAATCTCCAGTGCGACCGCGACCACCCGACGCAGGCAATGGCAGATCTCCAGCATCTCATCAACGAGTACGGTGGAGTTAAAAAACTCAAGGGTAAGAAGATTGCTATGACCTGGGCCTACTCTCCGTCCTATGGTAAGCCCCTCTCGGTACCGCAGGGCATTATCGGGCTGTTCACTCGCTTTGGGATGGATGTCCACCTGGCCTACCCGGAAGGGTATGGGCTTATTCCGGAAATTGAGGAACAGGCCGCAACGTCTGCAGCCAAGTCCGGTGGGAGCTTTACCAAGGGTAACTCAATGGAAGATGCATTCAAGGATGCCGACATCGTCTACCCCAAGAGCTGGGCACCCTTTGCAGTCATGCAACGGCGCACCGAGCTGCTTTCGAACAAAGACACGAAGGGCCTGACGGGACTAGAAAAAGAGTGCCTTGCCGAGAACAAGAAACACATCGACTGGGAATGCACCGAAGACAAAATGAAACTCACCAAAGGTGGAGATGCGCGGTACATGCACTGCCTCCCTGCCGATATTTCAGGAGTAAGTTGCACCCAGGGTGAGGTAGCCGCCTCGGTTTTTGACCGCAAGCGCGCTGGCACCTATCGTGAGGCCGGATATAAGCCGTACATTATTGCTGCCATGATGATGTTAGGTAAGGTGCAGAAACCTCACAAGTTGTTTGAACAAATGCTTAAGCACCAAGGCCCTCGCTGCCACGGTAAAGGCTAAACCGGACAGCGCCAGACCATGGTTTGGATAAAGAAAACGGAGGTCTCCACTTATGAGAAAGGTCAAACTTATTGCTGTACTTTTACTGAGTTTTGCATTGGTAATGGTTGTGGCGCAGAACACCGCGCCTATAGAAGCCCGATTCCTATGGCTGACAGCGGAAGTCCCTGCCATCCTCCTGTTATTCCTTACGGCAGTAGGTGGTTTTGTTGTCGGAATTTTGACGTCATTGCTCATTGGTCGAGCTCATCAGAAAAAATAACCCTATTTCCCAAAAGAGGAGTGCTTACATGACAACTACCCCGGCAGCGCTAACAAAATGGTTTGTTGTTCATTTTGCAGCAGATATCACTTTTGCGGTGCCTCTTTTATTGGCTCCGGAGATTTTTTTGGGAGCGCTGGGATGGCCATCGGTAGACCCGTTTGCGGCTCGCCTTGTTGCAGCGGCGCTCTTTGGCATAGGTATTGAGTCGCTCATGTCGCGTAATGCCGCACCCGGAACATTCTTAACTATGTTGCGGCTCAAAATTATTTGGTCGACCGCTGCCGTTGTAGGCATGGCGCTTACCGTTGTGCAGTATCCGTCGTTCCGCATCCCTATTAGCTACGTACTGATCATCATTTTCGTAGCCTTTAATGTTCTGTGGGGATATTGGCGTCGCCGCCTCAAGCAGGAGCTTGAGGCAGCTGGCAGTTCCGTTTAACACACAACGTGCGCTCCGGCGTCAAGAAGGCGTCGTGACGTAGCTCAGTGCGGGCCAACGCGCAGGTGTCGTGCGCCTTGCACTCAGTCTTGGTGCTGGAACACCTCTATATCAAATTCTCCCTCTTCACTCCCGCCATAACTCTTGACTTCTACAGTATAGGTTCCGGAGTGCGAGGTGGAGAAACGCAGCCGAGAGTTGGTTCCCTCCCCTCCGTCATCATCCTCGAATATATACGCTCCCTTAGGGTCGTACAGTGTGAGAATTGTGTCAAAATCCGTGGACCCAACCTCAACTGTAAATGTGCTTCCTGCTTCAAAGTCCATACCGACGCTTACAGGTTCGCCACTAAAGGTTTCGGTTGAGCGAAATATCGACTCCAGGAGAGGCGGCTCCGCCAATGTGAGTGTATAGAACCCGAGCGCTCCACTTAATCCAAAACGCCGTGCCGTTAACTCGTAGACCCCGCCCGTCTGAGCCGTCATAGCCAACAGCGCATTGAGATTCCCACCTCCGTCATCGTCGCTCCAGTCGTTTCCATCCGGCCCACTTAGTTCGAGATAGCTGTCGAAGTCGTCCGACTCCATGAGCACCTCCAGCCGCTCACCGGCTTCCAGCTGCACTTGGAAGGTGTGTTCGGTATTACCAAGTTCAAAGCTATACTCCCCCGGTTTCTCCAGAAGCATATTCGGTTGGTATGTGCCGACCCCTACTGGTACGGCAAGCTCTTCGGCCGTCAAGCTATAGGCGCCGGTACTACCTGAGGCGAAGCTGGTAGCTCCAACAAAGATCTGTGATCCAGGTTCTCCCTGTACCCGCAGCCCGGAATCGGTGCTGTCGTTATAGTCGTCGTTGAAGTCCTGCGTACCGTCTGCGTAGTAGACCGTCAAAGCAGTATCAAACTCGCGACTCTGGAGCTGCAAAAGCGCCCGGCCTGATTCCGGCAGGACATACCTATACCAGTTTACATAGGTCTTAGCTTGAATAAGCGGAGCTTCAGCGGTCAATTGTCGATTCTGTGGCTGACCTTCCTGAAGGGTAGCCGCCGGTGCGACCATGTCTGCCATAAGAAGGTACTGGCCATGTCCCTCGGCGGAGTCATTCTCACTCAGGAAACCCAATGGTGCCGAGATACTCACGGTATATTGACCGGGCTCCACAACAAAAGCGCTTATAGTGGCCGAACGTGGATTGTACTCACCTTGAAACGACGCCCCATCCGGACCGATCAAGAGCAGCCGAGGCGAAAAACTCAAGCTCACGGCTTCGATACTTAGCAAGCCTGTAGCCGGGACTACAAGGTCATAACTTGACTCTTGAGTCCGATCCCCAAGGGTGGCATTGCTCCAGAGCAATTGCTCGTTTGCGTTCAGCGCGACTCCCACCACGACTATGAAAAACAACACCATTGCTAATCGCATCTTCATCCTGTTGACTCCTTCTTTTTCCGACCGCTGGCAATTTTTTAATCTGAGCTCCGGTAGTATAGTCCAAAAGCTAGCCCAGACACACCCTGCGGCACCAGAGATAGGGGCATTGACAGCGGCCCGTGCTCGCGGTACATATCCAGCAATGAATTCTGAATCGTATGACGTCGTTGTGGTAGGTGCTGGCCCGGCTGGTCTTATGGCAGCCGGAGCTGCCGCGACGGCCGGGGCACGCGTGCTTCTGCTTGAGAAAAACCGTGGCCCCGGGCACAAACTTCTCATAAGCGGCGGCGGTCGCTGCAACTTCACTAACGCCGAAACCGACATGCATCGGCTCATTTCCCGCTACGACACGGCTGGCAAGGCATTGTTCAGCCCCTTTGCCCGTATGGGGCCAGCCCAGGTGCTTGAGTTTTTTGCCTCCCATGGCATGCCGTACAAGATTGAGGATAACAAACGCGCTTTTCCTTGCAGCGACAAGAGCAACTCGGTGCTCCAGGTACTCTTAGATTACATAGACAAAGGCAATGTGACGCTCCGTACTCACACAACCGTGAAAGCACTCCGACACGACTCGGACCGAGTACAGGGGGTAGAACTCGAAAACAGTACTATCCATGCAGAAAGTGTAGTGGTTTCCACCGGAGGCTTGGCCCGGCCGGATACGGGTTCTACCGGTGACGGCTTTTCTTGGCTTGAACAGATGGGGCACCGTGTTGTGCGGCCGGAGCCGTCGCTAGTACCGGTTGTGGTAGAGGAGGACTGGGTGACTGAGCTGCAGGGTCTTGCATTTGCGGAGCTGCGGATCTCACTGCGACTCGGGGAAAAGACCATAACCAAAACAGACGGCAAGGTACTGTTTACCCATTTCGGACTCAGCGGGCCTGGAATCCTGAATCTCGCCACCCGCATATCACAGGCGGCAGCAGATGCTCACAACCAAGGGGAACCTGCGCCCACTATAAGCCTTAACTTCTTCCCCACTCTGGACGGCGGCTCTTTGGACCGGCAACTTCAAAATGCTCTCAGCGCGTATCCAAGGCGACGGCTCAGAACCATTCTTGAGTCTATGCTTCCACCACGACTCGCCCGGCGTGTTTTAGCGGAAGCGCTTGCCCATAGCGGCAGCGGCACCGGCAACACCGGCGGCACCGACAACGAGATAACAGCAAGTGAGGTGCCCAAGCAGCTCCGAAAACGCATTGTTGCTCGCATGCAGGACTTCCGCCTGACCTATCGCGAGCTGCAGTCCGAAGACTGGGCGGTAGTATCAAGTGGAGGAGTCCCCACAGACGAGATCGATTTCCGCAGCATGGAGTCCAAACTACTGCGCGGGCTCTTCGTGTGCGGTGACATGCTCAACATTGACCGGCCATCGGGGGGCTACAGTCTCCAAATTTGTTGGGCAACAGGTTATGTTGCCGGGCTTTCCGCCGCAGATGCAGCGAGCGTAGCGCATGGCTGAACAACTGAGAACGCAGATAAGAGACAAGCGAGCCGAGAGCCGCACCTATCGCCGACTACGCCGTCACCTTAACAGCCTTCCCATAGCATTCCCGCGCACAATTTTCGGCGCCGAGCTTCGCATCCTGCGCCGTCTTTTTTCTCCGGAGGAAGCGCGGTTGGCTCTTGCTATGGACCACCAACCGCGCACCGCTGGTGAAATCGCGTCGCGACTAGGCACCACGCCTACTATGCTGGATCCCACCCCGACAATTGAGTCCCGCCTCTGCGACATGGCGGCCAAGGGTGCAGTCCTGCGCCGCACGTCGGGTGAGGACACCTTTGCACTGCTTCCCTTTATCGTAGGCATGTTTGAGTTTCAAGCTGAACGGTTAACACCAGAGTTCGTAAAAGATAGCACCGACTACATGAAGCAGGGCTTTGCTTTTGAGTACTTAACCACGGCCAAGCCGCAAACCCGAATCATTCCGGTACAACGAGCTCTCCCACACACCAATAAAGTTGCTGCCTATGACGAGTTTGAACAGCTCATACGCGCTGCTGAGGGACATATTGCTGTTGCACGGTGCATCTGTCGTGTTACTGCAGATATGAACGGCAAGCCATGTCGCCACACCGAGCGTCGCGAGCTATGCCTGGCGCTCAACGACTTTGCCGATACCGCTGTCAGAGAAGGATGGGGGCGGACGCTCACCGTGAGCGAGGCCCTTGAGTGTGCACACCAAAGCCTGAGCGAGGGGCTGGTATTGCAGACATCGAACGAGCTTCAGCCACACTTCATCTGCGCCTGCTGCGGAGACTGCTGCGGGTTACTTGCCATGCTCAAGGCGGTCCCAAACCCAATTGAGCACACCGCAACAAACTACCAGGTAGAGCTCGCTCCCGCTGTCTGCATTGCCTGTGGGTTGTGTGTGATAAAATGTCCCATGGATGCCTTACAGCTCCAGCCCGCTGGCGATAGTGCTCCACTACGCATTGCACCGGAGCGATGCATTGGGTGTGGCGTATGTACCGTGGTATGCCCGGTAGCAGCAGTCCGACTTGTGCCACGTGCTACGGAGCTTGTCCCCCCGAGCACCGGCGAGGAACTGCAGCGTGAGATAGCCCACACACGGCCAAACACACGTCGTAAGTTGCGGCTAGTGCGACAAGTTCTTTTGAACAAGCTCTTTCGCAGATCCGTACGTTAAGCCTGAAGGTCCTGATACTCGGAGTGCTGCTCTAAATACTTCGTTATATATGAGCACGAGGACTCGACCGTAAGGCCATTCTCACGAGCGTACTCGAGCCCGTGCTTAGCCAACTTTCCGGCCAATCCCTGCCCGCGGAGTTCATCAGGCACGTAGGTATGAATAAACTTCATGACGTGCTTCTTTTTCTGGTACCGAAGCTCCGCAATGTTTTCGTCGACTTGTATTACAAATCTCTTGAAATCAGGCCGATGTTCAATTTCCATGCGGAAAGATTACCCCACATTTTCGAGTTCGGCAACTCAAAAAAGACCGAAAACATGCAACCTAAGGGGCGGTAAGAAAGCGAGTAATCCCTTTATAAAGCCCCGGCCGTTTTACATGAGGCTCAGTGAAAATACTATGCCGAGCCTCAGGAAAGTGAAGATACTCAAGCTCTGGAAAGAAGCGTTGCAGAAAGGCGGTGTTATACTCTGCGTCTACCACCGTGTCACGGCCTACCTGCACCAGCAAAAGCGGGAGGGTGTAAACTCCCAGTTCACGCCGGCGTTCCTCCCACGCAAGATACGCCTCGGCCCACTCGAGCGGGGCTTCGTAAATGCCTAAGGGATCAAACTCGCGCGCAAACCGCATGTACTCCTCGTTAGAGCTGCTTCCGGATATGCGACGAGGAAGTGTATCAACCACTCCGGAAGCCAACCGAACTCCAATTCGCGCAAGCGGAAAGGCAAACAACCGAATGAGTGGCGCAAGCAACACCAGCACCTCAAGTTCGGCTCCACCCTGCTCCATGTACTCCAGCAGCGCCGTTGCCCCGGTGCTGTGGCCAAGGCCACCAAGTCGCGCTGTTGGGCTGACTCCCGGGACACGTCCGGCTCGAATCTCGCCAACAAGGCGCTGGAGCACGGCGGCATACGGTCAACCGCACAGACAACAAAACCTGCTCCAAGCAACTCATCAATGACGTAGCGGTTGAGCCCAAGATGATCAAGGTAACCGTGGAGCAGCAGTATGGTAGGCAGATCGGACGCTTTTGCGCTTGCAGGAACAAAGGTCTGCACCGCTACATGCTCGGAGCGACCGCCAAGCGACACCGCAAGCGCACCAAGGTAGCGTTGCTCGGCTGCGCCCCCGAGCAGGTAGTGGCGGTAGTAAGCATGGACAGGAGCCGGAACAGCCGAGCCAACCCCATGCCCGAGCGTAGACCATGCTTGATCAAGAGGGGGTAAAGCTTCACGCAGCTGTTCCGCTGTCTCTTGAGTAAAACCTGAGGAAACAGCGCGGGCAGTTGCCCCGGCAAAAGGCCGGTATGACGGTGACTGGCTCATGCGGAGGTGCCGACAACTCCCAGATCACGCATGACCTCAATCAACACCGTAAACATCTCGTCTATGTGGGCTTTTTCAATAATGAGTGGCGGGACCAGCCGAACTACAGTTGGCGCAGGAGCATTGAGCAACAAGCCGCGCTCAAAACATCGATGTACCAGCTCCGGCCCCTTAGGCTCCGGCAGATCAAACGCAATCAATAAACCGTGGCCACGAATCTTGCTGAGACCAAACTCAGGTACCAGCTCACTCAGCCTTTGCTGAATCAGCGCTCCCATCTGTTCGGCATTCTTTACGAGGCCACGCTCCTTGGTGGTTCGGAGCACCGCGAGACCGGCCGCCATGGCAAGCGGCTGCCCGGTGTAGGTGCCTCCCTGTTCTCCCTTGTCAAAGAGATTAAGTTCCTCTGTGCAGAGCATAGCGGCTAACGGAAAACCACCTCCAATATTCTTGCCAAGCGAGAGGATATCGGGCTTGATGTCGAAATGCTCAAAAGCAAACATCCGCCCGGTCCTTCCCATACCTGTTTGTACTTCATCAAACATGAGCAGCGTAGCTGTCTCTTTACAGCGGCGTTGTACCCGTTCAATAAAATCTTGAGTTGCCGGATACACACCTGCCTCACCCTGTATCGGTTCCAGCAGCACGGCACAGGTTTCTTTACCAATGGCCCTCTCGAAAGCGGTGGCGTCGTTGAAGGGAAGGTGGCGAAACCCGGGTACTTTGGGTTCAAAGAGCGGCCGGAAGGCTGCCTTGCCGCTTGCGGACATGGTGGCAAGAGTGCGCCCATGAAATCCATGCTCGGCGCAAAGAATCTCGTAGGCTCCATCTTTAGCGACCTTGCCATACTTGCGTGCAAGTTTAATGGCCGACTCATTAGCCTCGGCCCCGGATGAACAAAAAAACACCCGCGAGAGCCCTGCCTCAGATGTAATTGCGTCCGCAAACTCAATCATCGGCACGTTGTAAAAGGCGGGGCTGGCATTGAGCAACCTTGCGGCCTGACTCGACAAGGCCTCAACAAGCTCTGACGGAGAATGCCCGAGGCCGGTGACCGCCCACCCCCCGACAAAGTCCAGATAGCGCTGGCCCGCGCTGTCCTCAAGATACATGCCGGAGCCACTCTGCATGACTACGGGCTCGCGGTTGGTAACGAAAAGGAGCGACCGCTCGGCCGCCTCAAGAAGCTGTTGTGTATTCACACTATAATAGTAGCGCTAGGAGCACCGCCAGGACAAGCGCGCTGTGAGCTACTCCCACCGTTTTCCCAACGCATCCCCAACGCATTCCGCGTCAGGCGCCTTCCCAAGCTGCCGGGTAAAGTTTTTCGTTGAGTATGCGCCGATAGTGATCCGGGTCGGTGTCGCCCTCGGTACTGACAATCAACACCTGCGCTTCCGGCCCTAAGCCCAGCGCATGCCACGCAGCCTCGGCCTTGGCACTCCCGGCTTGGCGCGCATGCGACAAGGCCAGCACTATCCCCAGCCCCGCTACTGCCGACTCCCCCGCAACAAGTGCTTCATCACCCCCGCGCGGCTGTGCGAGAACCCGCATTGCCGACGCCGACACCGAGTCCGCCACCGAAAAGTACAGGTCCGCATGATCCCGCAGTATGGGCCAAGCCAGACGGTTAGGCTCTCCGCACGCCAGCCCAACCATGATTGAGTCCAGTTCACCGCCTATGTCGTAGGGCTCTCCGTCGGCAATGCGGACCGACTCGTAGTAACAGGCAGCCGCACTCGGCTCAACCACCGCGACTCGAGGCCGCTTGTCCCCATATCGCTCAGCAATGGCGGCAGCCGCACCACCAGCAAAACTGCCCACCCCGGCCTGGAGAAAAGCAACATCCGGATACTGCACGCCAGCAGCCTGCAGCTGATCTGCAACCTCATCCAGTACCACCGCATAGCCCTGCATAATCCAGAGCGGAATATCGCGGTATCCTTCCCATGAGGTGTCCTGCACAATAACCCCACCATGCTCTTCCATGTACGCACGTGCCACCCGTATGGTTTCGTCGTAGTTACCTGCGGTAACATGCACCTCGGCTCCTTCTTTTTCTATATTGGCAACGCGGTGCGACGACGCACCTTTAGGCATAAACACCACCGCACGGTGCCCAAGCTCGCGCGCCGACCACGCAACCGCCCGGCCGTGATTACCGTCGGTCGCAGTGACAAAGTTCACCGTCCCCAGTTCTGCACGGGCCTCCGGCGAATTCAAACGTGCAAAACTCAGCTCCTCGGGCGCAATCCCTAGTCTGTCGCCCAGGTAGCGCGCTACCGCATAGGCACCGCCGAGCACTTTAAAAGAGTTCAGGTCAAACCGTTTTGACTCATCCTTGATCCAGATTCCACCAACACCAAGCTCGGCGGCCAGGGCTGGCAACTGTATCAGCGGCGTTTCTTGATACTGAGGAAAAGTGCGGTGGAAGTTGCGCACCATAGTAAGTACTTCCCGCGAAAACTCATTCGTAGTCGCAAGCGGCCCTGCGGGCTTGGTGCGCGGCGCCTTTCCGGTTTGGCTACTCGGCCCGGTTTGGCTACTCGGCCCGGTTTGGCTACTCGGCCCGGTTTGGCTACTCGGCCCGGTTTGACTGTCCGGCGCTATCCCATCTGCGCTACCTGAACCTGGGTCTCCGACTCGCTGAACATATGCTATGTCATCTCGTGCTGTTACGTTCATTTATTTCCTCCTAAGGTAGCTCTCCGGATCTTGGCTTTGGTAGATGACCCAGTGTGAGCAACTCTCCGGTACTCCGCAGCAGTGTCGACATCAATCAGAACTGCCTCGGACTGTGCTTGCGTCTCGCGACAACGAAACTGCCTAAGTATGTCGCGCATAGCGCCTATCTCCGGTCCTGCCTGAAACAAGGCAGGCAGCACGGTTGATCTTATCAAAACCGGGTGCCCGCGTCGCCCGTTCCAGACGGGAAACACCGCGTCGGCATCGGGGTGCGGCTGGACATTTTGGTACTCATTAGCCGTAACAAGCGGCATGTCCACCGGGGTAACATAGAACCATTCTGTACGAACCGCGGCAGCCCCACAACGTAGCGAGGAGAGCATCCCCTCGTGATACGTGGCATTCCGCACAATTGATAGTCGTGCGGCGTTTGCTGCTTGATCTGGTTGCGCCGAGTTAGCGGTACCCACCTCACCTGTGTCCAGTACGACATCGGCAAACGAAGCCCGTAGCAGCGCCTCAACCTGATCAGCCTCATACCCTACAACCACAATGACGTGCAAGCAGACCTCGAACGCGGCCTGTACCGCACGCTCCACCAGAGTAATCTCGCCCCAGGGAAGCAGCGGCTTGGAACTGCCCATCCGGGACGACAGCCCGGCTGCGGGAATCAGCGTACTCTGCACCTAAACATCCTCATACCTCCTCTAATATACCCACAACGTGCTTCGGAGAGAACCAACACCCACAAAGCAAGACATTGAACAAGCAGCCGTTTCCAGTACATATTCAAGAGATGTCGGGCACCAAGCTTAATCCGGTTAGGATCATTATCACCGGTGGAACTTTTGATAAAGACTACGACGAACTGAGTGGAGCCCTGACCTTTCGGGACACTCATTTGCCGGAGATTTTACGCGCAAGCCGAATCACGGTGCCGGTGCCTGCAGCGCAGGATCCGGCACTTGGCGCAAAATCTATTGTCCTCACCGGCGCGATGCTCCCGTACACCGTACTGCACTCCGATGCGGCATTCAACCTTGGTTTTGCGCTTGCCGCCGCACAGTTGGTAGCTTGCGGTATACACCTCTGCATGAACGGCCGCGTCTTTGCATGGGACAACGCCCGCAAGAATACGAGCCTTGGAATATTTGAAGCAATCACGCCAGACTTCGGAGCCACCGGCTCTGCTACCCCGGACTCTGCGACTCCGGATTTCGGAGCCACCGGCTCTGCTACCCCGGACTCCGCAACCCCCGAAAAGGACAGTACGTAATGAGACATCACCCTATTTGTAGCCGGATAGCCGTTGTGGCTGCACTGCTGTTTCTGGCAGCCGGAGCCTATGCCTACGGTCCAAGCTGGGGTGGAACCGCGGTTCACGAGGGGCTTTTTGCGCCACGCATCAATCCGGCCGCGCTTGGAATTGGTAACGCAACCGGAATCGGTGTTTCGGTCCCATGGGAAGACTCGTTTCGTGAAGGCTCGAGCGACTTCACAGAGCGCTGGTCTTTGTTCCTTAACTTGCCTTCCTTTAGTTACACGACCGAACGGTTCGGCACAACCTATGGGCACGACCTGTCTATGGGTTTTGGCCCCTCGCGTAGGTTTTTACTTGGAGGATCATGGAGTTGGGAAAACGCCGAGTTTAGCGACGGTCGTGCCACCATTGCCGCTCTTGTTAGGCCGACACGCACACTATCTTTGAGCGCAGTTCGTCGCGGCGTCTTTAAAAGCGGCCCCGACACAACACTCGGACTGGGAGTGCGGCCGCTGGCCTTCCTCGGCCCTATCGGCACTCGGCTGACCTTTGGTGTCGACTGGAACTGGAACCCTGATCACAGCGGCAAACTCGCGCTGAGTTCTATGGAACTTGAACCCTTGGCAGGAGTGCGGATCTCACTTGGCTACGACAACCTCGACGACCGCCTCACGGCGGGACTGCAGTTAAGCCTGTCGCAACTTGAGATTGGAACGCAAGACAGTATTCGAGCAGACTCAGACAACGCCGCTGGCAGCGCCTATGTATTTCTTCCGTATCGTCGCCGTCGTAGCGTTACCCGCGAGGTGGTGCCCTCCATTGTCGTGTATGAGCATGCTGATCTCGTTAGAGCTACCCCTCGTATTCGGCCGTGGGATCCCGGACGCCCTTTTTCCGAGATTATTGAGGACATAGATTCCCTAAGCACCGACACCTCGGTTAAGGCGGTGTTGTTTGTGAATCAACAGTTTCAGACCTCATTTGCCAACCAGATGGAGATGTATCAGGCGTTGCTTCAACTACGGCAGGCCGGAAAGCGCATCTACTACTATTTCGACAACATTCCACATACCGCATACGCCCTGGCTGCGGCAACAGCCGACACAATTTACCTGCACCCAACCGGCTCGGTGGATGCCCGCGGCTTCCGCTACAGCTCGGTGTACGTGGGTGAGTTTTTTGCGCGCTATGGCATTGAGGTCTACAACTTTCGCAGTCATCCCCACAAAAGCAGCTGGGATATGCTGTCGGAGGCAGGCATGAGTGATGCCGAACGCGAAAACTGGGAATCGTACTTAGGTGACATAGACAGGCATTACCGCCAAATGGTCATGGCCGGACGCAAGGAGGCCCTCTCCCAGGATCTTGACACAGTTATAAACCGCGGGCCTTACCTGTCGGCAGCTGATGCTTTGGAGGCAGGATTGGTCGATGCCCTCATTTACCAAGCCGATGTTGAGGACCGAGTAACGGCCGGTCACCGCTTTGCTCGTCTGCGCACAATGTCTCAAGTTCCGGAGATGCAGTACGACTGGGCCCCCACTCCCTTGCGCACCGTTAAGGTAATCTACGCCGCAGGAGACATTGTTCCTGGCAGGGGGATTCGTGGAGTCAACATTGGCGCCGCCAGCCTTATCGAGGAAATCCGTTCGGCCCGTGAGAATCCGCTTGTTTCCGGCATTATCCTGCGAATAGACAGCGGCGGCGGCTCGGCACAAGCCTCGGACAGCATTGCATACGAGATCTCACGCACGGTGGAAGAAGGCCTACCAGTAGTAGTTTCAATGGGAGCCCTTGCCGCATCCGGTGGGTACTACATTGCAGCACCAGCATCACATATCGTGGCCGGTGCGTCGACACTTACTGGCTCTATCGGAGTCATATCGATATTTCCGAGCGTCGCAGGCCTACTTGAGATGTATGATGTTGGAGCCGACAGCGTAGTAACAAGCCCTATGGCAGATTTCGGCAATCCGTTTGAGAAACTGTCGGATGAGGAAAAACTGCTCGTCGAACGCAGCACGCAAGAGAGTTACCGACGATTTATTGAGCTTGTCGCGTCTTCGCGCAGTCTTAGTCTGGAGCAGGTAGAAGAGATCGCAGGCGGCCGAATATGGAGCGGCTCAAGGGCTCGTGAGATTGGCCTTGTCGATGAGATTGGTAGCTTGGCAGATGCGGTGAGAGCCATGCGCCGCATACTTGGCGTTTCTGATCTCGAGCTCAGCGAGGTGGTGCCTGGTGCATTTTCTCCACCTTTTTCGGATCTTGTATCCAGCGGCGATAACCTGAGCCTTCGTGTACTTCCGACTGCGTTCAATCCCTTCATGCCGTGGGTACAAGGAGTGCCGCCGGACCTGCTTCGAGCATCACGTAAACAGCAGAGATTACTTGAGCTGGCCCTCTTAGAACCTGGGCGCCCGTTGTATGTAATGCCGTACCAGGCAGACTGGTTTGAGTAGGCATTGCCTTTTAAGAGAAGCGGCGCCGTGCCACACAGCACTTTGCAAACATCGCCGTATTCGATACGCTGCCGCGTAGAGAGGGTGTGATACATGATACTAAGTTGTGGCGAGTCGCTCATAGATTTCGTGCCGGAAACCGACCCCGAAGGCAGAAAGCTCTACAGCCCCTGTCCAGGCGGGTCGCCGTTTAATACCGCAATAGCCGCAGCGCGGCTTGGAGTCCCCCCCGCCTTCTTTAGCAAAATCTCCACCGACTTTTTTGGTGATATTCTCTTTGATCGTCTTGCTCCGAATCAAGTTGGGGCCGATTTCGTTCTTCGTGGACCGGAGCCGACCACATTGGCCTTTGTAGAGCGAGATGAGGCAGGGAACGCCCGTTACGCATTCTACAGCAAAGAAAGCGCCGACCGAACAATAACGTTCGCTGAGCTACCGCACACTTTACCAAATGAAATAACGTGCATACAAATCGGGTCGGTTGCACTTATTCTTGAACCGGTTGCTACAAGCTTAGAGCGCTTTGTTGAGCGTGAAAGTCACACACGCGTCATTGCCTTTGACCCAAACGTCCGCCCCACCGTTATGGAAAATGAAGAAGCCTACCGCGCACGCATACAACGCATACTCAAACACACCAGTATTCTTAAAATCAGCGATGAAGATCTCGAATGGCTCTTTCCAAACCAGCAACCTAACACAGCGGCACGGCAACTTGCCGACGACGGCATTCCCTTTGTTGTACTAACGCGAGGCAAGGACGGGGCAACGGCATTTGGGCCCGGCTTTAGCGTTGAACAAGAAAGCATGCCGGTGCCTGGAGGGGTGGCCGACACAGTCGGTGCTGGCGACTCGTTTCATG
>JAIVHN010000127.1 GCA_020201015.1 Spirochaeta sp.
GGGCCATGTCGCTCGTGCGTGAACTCGTGCCCCCCGGTCGTGAGGCAGTCCACCGGATTGCCCGATATTTGACGGTCTATCACCACCTTCCACTAACTACCGAAGCCCGCGCCGTTCTGGTAGAGGAGTTTGATGCCGACCCGGCAGAGCTGGACCGGATAGCATTCGAGAGAACGACGGAGTCGACCCACGAGCTGAGTGTCGGACGAGAGCAGCTCCTGCTGCTGGCACCGCCCTCCCGCCAATATCTGAGCCTTATTGAACGTCTGAACCGGGTGCTCGGGGTACGAGCATCCTTACGCTTGTCAAGCCTCCGGCCCGCGTACTATAAGTATGAGGATGCAGGAGTACAACAGTCGGCAACAGCATCGACAGACGCTTCGTGAGTGCGGCCGTCTTCCGGACGGTTTCCGGATAGCTGTGTCAAGTCTCCAGTTTGTGCCTGAGGAACGTCCGAGTACCGATCCATTTCATATGAGCTTGAGCCTCATTCTCGCAGATGAGCCGTGCCGCAGCTTCGGACTGTCTCTGACAAAGAACCTGATACCCGGAGCACCTATTAAGCGAGCTCGGGCACTGCTTGACGCCGAGCGCTTACAAGGAATCCTCATTAATAATCGAGTTGCAAATGTCTGCACCGAAACCGGGGTGGAGGATGCAGGTGAACTTCTCTCTCACCTGGGCAACGAACTGGGACTGGATCCGGCGGTGCTCCTATCCTCCTCTACCGGAATAATTGGCTGGCGTTTGCCGGTTGAGCCTATGAAGGCCGCGCTTGCGGGACTTGCAGCACAATTAAGTCGCGACTCATTGCTCACGGTTGCAGAGTCAATTATGACCACCGACTCATTTCCCAAGCTCCGGAGAGTTGAACTTGGCGGGGGGAGTATTGTCGGCATTGCCAAGGGTGCTGGAATGATTGAGCCAAACATGGCAACCATGCTGTCTTTTATTCTGACCGACCTTGATGTACCCCGTGACGTGCTCAGACAGGAGTTGGCAGCTGCTGTTGAGGCTGGGTTTAATAGAATATCGGTCGACGGCGATCAGAGTACCAGCGATATGGTGGTAGCGCTTGCAAGCGGCCGTCGTGAAAGGCCGGATATTCGCGAGTTCGGCGAAGCTTTGCGACTCGTTTGCGGTCAGCTGGCCGAGGATGTTGTGCGCAACGGTGAAGGAACGCGGCATGTGCTGCGCGTAACCGTCTCCGGCGCTGAGTCAGAACTGCAAGCTGCGGCGGTCGGCAAGGCCGTGGTCAACTCTCCCTTGGTCAAGACCGCTATCTACGGCAACGACCCAAATGTCGGGCGTATCATTGCCGCAGTTGGGGACTACTGTGGAAATTCTAATATTGCGATAAACTCGCACAACGTGCAGCTTTCTATAGGTGAGGAGTCTGTGTTCTCACGTGGGAGTTTTCATCTGGATAAGGCTAAGGAGGTACGGCTTTCGCACTACCTGACAAACGCCGAACTCCGACTGAACGACGCATTTGGGCTCGAGTATCCCCCGCATGAGAGGTGCGTGGAGATAAGCATAGATCTCGGACTAAGCTCCACCTCGGCAACGGTATACGGTTCCGATCTCTCGGATCAATACGTACGCATCAACGCTGATTACCGAACCTGAGCGTGAGCACACATCAAAATCAAGGACTGATAATGAGCAACTTTGATACAATCGAACCCAGTGAGTTTGAACATCAGGTAAAACGTGCCGGTGATCTGCTAGATCGCACACGTACCGAGATTGGGCGCCGAGTAGTTGGTCAGGGAGAAATGATTCGCGGCATGTTGACGGCAATTCTGGCGGGCGGTCATGTGCTGCTTGAGGGAGTTCCCGGCCTTGCTAAGACACTCGCGGTCAAGACCCTTGCCGAAGCCGTAGATGCAGGTTTCCGGCGTATACAGTTTACACCGGACTTGTTACCTGCCGACCTCATAGGGACCATGGTGTATCGGCAACAGACAGGCGAGTTTGTACCGCGAAAAGGCCCCATCTTTTCCAACATCGTTTTAGCGGACGAGATCAACCGCGCACCAGCAAAGGTACAGTCGGCTATGCTGGAGGCTATGGAGGAACGTCAGGTTACCATAGGTGAGAATACCTATCCCTTGCCGGATCCCTTCTTTGTTATGGCTACACAGAATCCTATTGAGCAGGAGGGTACCTATCAGCTGCCGGAGGCACAGCTTGACCGCTTTATCCTTAAGTTGACGGTCGACTATCCTTCAACCGAGGATGAACTGGCTATTCTAAGACGTGTCGGGATTCCCCACGACATTCCGGTAGAGCGTGTGCTCTACAAAGCCGATATCCACCGTCTCAAGGAGGTTGCAGCGCAGATCACTATGGATGAGCGTATTGAGGAGTACATTGTAGCAATAGTAACCGGCTCCCGCAGACAGGAGCGCGCTGTGAACTCTTTTGCACGGTATATTGAGTTTGGTGCTTCTCCCCGAGCGACCATTTATCTTTACCGCTGTGCCAAGATTAATGCTCTTTTTGAAGGGCGTAGCTTTGTGATTCCCGAGGATGTAAAGGCTGTGGCGGCAGGTGTGCTGCGACATCGGATCATTCTCTAGTATGAGGCAGAGTCCGAGGAGCTTTCATCGGATGATCTGATTACCGGGTTGTTGCAGTCGGTACCCGTGCCGTAGGCGTTCCATGAATAATCCCTCTCATTCCGGCGGAGATGCCGCGCTTCTTTTCAAAAAGGTGCGACGACTTGAACTCATCTCGAACAAGGTTGTGGAGAGCCTACTTGCGGGAAACTACCGTTCGGTGTTCAAAGGCCCCGGCATTGAGTTTGACGAGACTCGCGAGTATGTTGAAGGGGACGATGTTCGTCTCATTGACTGGAACGTCAGCTCTCGACTTGATGGTGTGTTTAGCAAGACTTTTCGCGAGGAACGTGAACTTACCCTATTTATGATTGTTGATGTGAGTCCCTCGGTTTACGACCTGACACTCGACAGCGCTCGGCGAGAAATCCAGAGTTTGCTGTTCTCTATCCTTACCTTTGCCGGAGTGCGAAACAACGATCGCATAGGCGGATTGTTCTTTTCCGACCAGGTGGAGGCGTGGGTACCGCCCCGCAAAGGCCGACGGCATGCACTGCGCCTCATTCAAGATCTTTTGAGTTTTAGGCCGGTTGGCACCGGTTCAAACCTTGAGCAGGCCTTGCGTAGCGCCAACGAGGGCCTACCGCGGCGAGGTATCTGTGTAATTATTTCGGACTTCAAAACTGCCGGTTTCTACCGCGAGTTAGCACTCCTTGCCAGACGGCACGACGTTATTGCCATTCGTGTAAACGATCCCGTGGAGGACGCTTTCCCTCCCGTAGGAC
>JAIVHN010000128.1 GCA_020201015.1 Spirochaeta sp.
ACCACGGACAGCCGAGTAGTGCCGAGATGGCACCTCGCGCCAGCTTAGCGCTCCGGGCGCCGGGCCCGACCAAGTCAGCGCGCCAAGCGCTGGCCCGCCCCTGTCAGCGACAGCCTGCGCGCGCTTAGTCCTGAGGCCGCAGCCGGACCAGCGGTGCAGAGTTCGCGTCTACCAGCACATAGATGTATCCGCTCCGGGGGTGAACACGCACGTCACGAATGCGCCAACCGCGCCCTTCCAGTAAACGGTACTCATGATCGTGCCCCTGGCTTCTGCCGTCCACGACGCCAAAGTTGTCTATGTCAAAGCGCGCCAGATACTGGTCGGCCAGGTTTCCCATAAGCAGTTGCCCGCGCCAAGCGGGAAAGGCGTCGCCCTCGTAGAAGGCCATGCCGGAAGGCGGGAACCCGCCGTCGTCACCACGCTCCCACCAGTGCACGGGATCTACCGTGTCCGGATTCTCGGGCGGCAGCACTCCCACCTCGGCACCGCTGCGGTAGTCACGACCGTAGCTTGCAATGGGCCAGCCGTAGTTGCTGCCTGCCGCGCTTCCGTCGCTTATTCTAAGGACGTTGATCTCATCACCGTCTCCCTCACCATGTTCGTTCTGCCAAACATCCCCGGCCTCGGGGTGAATAGCCATGCCCTGGTGGTTCCGGTGCCCATAGGTGTAGATAGCATCCAGCGCGTTCGGGTTGCCCACAAAGGGGTTGTCGTCCGGGATACTGCCGTCGGCGTTGAGGCGCAAGGTTTTGCCGTGGTAGCTCTGCAGATCCTGCGAGGGGTGATCTGCCTGCAAGCGGTACGATGCCTGGCGGTCGCCCGAGGTGACGTAGAGGTAGCCTGCGTCGTCAAAGGCCATGCGTGCACCGTAGTGGTTGCCGGTGTCAAACGGAGTGGCAACAAAGAGCTCTTCAAACTCGGTCAGGGCTCGGTTGGGAAGGTCCAAGCGGCCGCGGCCCAGCGTCAGTGCGTAGCCGCCGGAGCCCTGCGTAACGTAGGTGATGTACACCCAGTTCTGCTCCGCGCCAGCAAACTTTGGGTGCAGCAGTACATCTAAGAGGCCGCCCCGTCCGGGGGTAGCAATTGCCGGTAGTCCCGAAATCTGCTCACGCGAGCCGTCGGCAAGGTTCACCAAACTCAGCCGCCCCGGCCGCTCGGTTAGCAGCGCCAGGTCGTTTTCAAGGCTGCCGGAGGTGCCGTCGCCGCCACGCCCAAGGTCGGCAGGGAGAAAAGCCAGCGACCACGGCCGCTGCAGGCTCTCCACCACCGGTTCCACAACTATTTCTAGTGCGTTAGCGTCACCGCCGTCGGAGCTGCTGCTCCCGTCGGCGGCATTTACACATGCCGGAACGACAAACGCCGTAGCTATCATTACCATGAACACCAGATGTGTCTTCGTGCGTCCACGTTGTTCCATATGCCCATCCTTGTCCTGCTCAGGTCGATGTAGTTCTCCTGCTGTCAGGTGGTTCCACGGCGCCATCACCAGGGTGGCTTATAAGCTCGTAAAACCATGGTGTCAGCGTCAACCGAGAGCTGTTCTCCATGACAAGGGCTTCCAAGCATGCCGACTTGATTTGTTTGAGCAGGCTCCATACCTTTGGGTTATGGACAAAACATATCAACTTGGTGCGACCGACCTTGAAGTATCGCCTGTAGGGCTCGGAACTTGGCAGTTCTCACGCAGCACCGGCTTGGCCGGACGCTACTGGGCCGCTATTCCGCAGGAGACAGTGGCAGAGATTGTGCGGGTGTCGCTGGAAGGCGGCATTAATTGGTTTGACACGGCCGAGGTCTACGGCAACGGGGCCTCGGAGGAGAGCCTTGCCGAGGCGTTGGCAAAGATCGGCGCCGAGCGTGACGACTACGTCATTGCCGACAAGTGGTTTCCGGCCTTTCGCACCGCGGGCTCTATTCGCAAGACCTTCCCAGCGCGGGAGCAGGCGTTGGCGGCTATTGTGGTTGACCCAGCCGCACGTCCCAACATCGACCTTCATCAAATTCACCAGCCCCTAAGCCTCTCGAGTATAGGCAAGCAGGCGGCCGAGATGGGGCACTTAGTTAAGGATGGGCTCGTGCGAGCGGTAGGTGTGAGCAACTTTAATGAGAAGCGCATGCGCCAGGCGCATACTCGCCTGGCCGCGATGGGGGTGCCGCTTGCAAGCAACCAGATGCGCTATAGCCTTATTGACCGCGAGATAGAACGCAACGGTGTACTAAATGCGGCTAAAGAACTGGGTGTATCGATTATTGCGTACTCACCTCTTTCGCAGGGAATACTCACTGGACGGTTTCATGAGGGCGAAGACATTAAACAAAGCCACGGCCCGCGCAAGTGGCTGGGGCGTTTTAAACCACGGGGCATTGCCGCTACACGCCCGCTCGTAGACCGGCTCCGGGCCGTGGCCGCAGATCACGGCTGCACGCCTGCGCAGGTAGCACTGGCCTGGACGGTTCAGATGCACGGAACACACATGGTCGCCATTCCCGGTGCAAGCTCACCAAGCCAGGCGGGTTCAAACGCGGGCGCACTACAGGTAGAGCTCAACACCGACGAGTTAGCCGACCTGGATCAAGCCGGGCGGGACACCGAACGCATACTCAAGAAGCTGCGCTGATATCGAGGTGTAATTGTGTTGGTTGTTGCTGGCCTTGGCGCGTATTGGATCGCATGGCGAGTACCTCGCCGACATTACCCGGCGCCTCCGGCCGCCGCACGCTGTGCTGCGGCGCGACCAATTAGGCTTTACGAAAGCACGTCCGCGTATCATACTTACGCTATGGAACAAGTCCAGGAACAGCAACGATACAGTTGGCGCGAGTACCTCAGCTGGCCGGAATGGGAACGCTATGAGCTCATTGACGGGGTTGCATACGCGATGTCGCCTGCACCACGGCGACGGCATCAAGAAATTGCTGGGGAGATGCACCGGCAAATGGCCAACGCGCTGCGGGAAAGGGACTGTAGCGTGTTCCCTGCGCCCTTTGATGTAAAACTCAGTGATGACCGCCACGACCAGACCCCCACCGTGGTGCAACCAGACATTACTGTGAACTGTGACCCAACCAAGCTCACCGAACAAGGCATGACCGGTGCACCGGATCTTGTGGTGGAGATTGTCTCGCCGGAGAGCGGCCTCATAGACCGAGGCCGCAAGTTTGAGCTCTACCGACGCTATGGGGTGAGCGAATACTGGATTGTGGATCAAGATGAACGGCTCGTGGAAGTCTACCTGCTTGAAAGCACTGGCGGGAGCACCACTGGAGCTGCTGCTGCCAGCGCCGGAACCAGTGCAGGTACCAAGAAGGGTGGCGAAGACCGGCGCGATTTTCGAC
>JAIVHN010000129.1 GCA_020201015.1 Spirochaeta sp.
GGCTTTCCTTGGGTGCAGTTCTACGTCAAAGGGAAAGAGTCTGGGTTCAAGATTCGAGAGTTGAATCTGCTACGCAAAATTGCAGTCGAGAACCGACTCAAAAATCCTACCTCGTTGTTCTGGAGTGAACGAACTTTAGATCGATGTATTCGCGGCATCATCTTGCGCTATCGCGCACGCGGCCAGGAAAACAGTTCCGATGCCGTAACCTTTCTGGGAAAGTTATTTGATTTTCGCAAGACCGTTGAGATGAACCAGCCAAAATATCGACTTGGTATTCAATCCACCCGCAGCGTTGCCTCTGGACAGCCGCTAAAAATTACTTTTCCGGGCGGCAGCGTGTATTACTCCAAGGTTGTGGAGAACATGCGCAAGTATATGGCTATTGAGTATCCCAAGGGGAAGCAAAAACCTGCCGGTTTCTCCTGGAAGGGATCCAACATCAGCGTGTATTTTTGGCGCCATGAAGATGCCGGATACTATTTTGAGACCAAAGTTATTGGAGACTTCCTCGAGCAGAAACGACCTATTCTTCACATCTCTCACCCCAGCGATCTCGTGCGAACACAGAAGCGTAACTCGGTGCGGGCAGAGATCAGCAGCAATGGGCAGTTGTTTCCGCTGCGCTCAATTAAAGATGCAAGCGAGAAGGTAGCCCAAGCGGGTGGGTACCGCTGCAAGATGGTCGACATCTCCGAGGACGGTGCGGCGGTTCTGGTGGGCGGGCGCGCCAAAAGCGGTATTCCTATGCGCGTTCAGACCGAGATCAACGGTGAGCCGGTAGTACTGTGCGGCGTGGTGAAGGGCGTGACCTTTAAAGAGAAGGCGCGTATGTCTATTCTGCACCTGCAGGCGGTGAAACCTAGTCCGGCTATGCGCAACCGCATTCTCACCTTTGTGTACGGGATCTTCCGAAACGCTGGCGAGGTTACTTCACCGGCATTCAAGAACGCCCCGGCGTCAGGGGCTGGAGCAGGCGGGGCATCAGGCGCCGGGCGCAGCTAACAGGCGTGATGCCAAATCCTCTTGCATTTCACTTCTTTGTACGAAAAAACATCACATAACGAAGCAGCAGTGACATTTTTCCGGTAGTACTCTTATGCCCGCGGTGTGCAAGCATGCGGTGTCTAAGCCCGCGGTGTGCAAGCATGCGGCGGGGAACCTGAGTAGCTATCTGGGGGGATGTATGAACGCGCGACTTCCTATGCTCGCAGCGGTGGTTGCTGCAGTTGCGCTCTATGGCTCGATGTTGGCAGCGCTTGTGCTCATAGGGCTATTCCTGCTGGTCTCGCTGACTGTGAATACACCAGTGGCCCGACGGAACGTTGGCGCTTTTGTGGCCCTGCTGCTGCTTGCTGCAGTGCTTGGTGCAGCTGGCCGCGAACGGACAGTGCTTGACCGCATGCGCAGCTACACCGGTATTCCTGTAGAAGAGGTAGCCGGTGCGCGGCTCAGACTGACCGAAGACTCACGCAAGATCAGCTCCGGGGCAACTCTGTACGTGGGGCGCCTCTTGACGGTTAGTCGCGACGAGGACCTGCAGGCCGGGGCTGATGGTGTCGCGGTAGCCTTTCTTCGTGGAGGGCCCCGTGTGGTACGCGGAGAACGACTGCGGCTGAGCGGCAGCCTGGTACAGGCCGAGCCGGACTCAAGCGCAGCATATCTGCTGTGGGCGCGGGGAGATGTCGAGATCGGGGAGCATCAACGCCTGCGACGTTCCCTGCTAGCCCGTATGGGAGAGGTTACTGGGGCATTACCGGAGCAGACGCGGGCTCTGTTTGCCGCAATCTTTCTTGGGCAGCAGGACGACCTAAGCGACCGGGAACGAGCCGCCTTTCGCAACTCCGGCAGCCTGCATGCATTGGCCCTTTCCGGCTTACATTTAGGTATTTTGGCGCTGTTGGTAGGAAAAATTGCCTCGCGGCTGCTGGGGCGAATACAGGCGGTCTGGTTGGTGGTGCCGGTGCTGGTTGCGTATGTGTGGCTGGTTGGGCCGCGACCTTCGCTTATGAGGGCGCTGCTCCTGGCTGTTTTTGGGGCGCTGTTCATGCTGCGGGACCGGCGAGTCGGCATTGGAAATCTGCTGGCCTATGTGTTTCTGGTAATGATTGCCACGCAACCCGCCTCGGCCGCAACCCTGTCCTTCCAGTTGTCGTTTTCGGCGCTTGCCGGAATTGTGCTGCTCTCGCCCCGTGTTGAGCGCCTGCTGTCCGGCCGTCTGCCACGGGTGATCTCGGTTCCGCTGTCGGCAGCCCTCGGCGCCCAGGCCGCTACTACCCCAATACTTGCCGAGTTCATTGGGACGCTCCACTTTATTGGAATACCTGCAAGCCTCGTAGTGGTGCCCTTGGTTACGTTGTTTCTCTACCTCGGGCTCGCCGTGGCTGGACTTGCTGTGGCCGGGCTTGGCGTTTCTGGACTTGGCGTTGCCGGGCTTGGCCTTGCAGGCCTTGATGCGCCAAACTTTGCTGCTGCGGGACTGGGTCTCATTTACCGCGCGCTTATTGGGTTTGCCGAGTTTGCTGGTCGCGCGCCCGCACTTGCTACCCCAAACGGAATGGAGTGGACTCACTGGCTTGCCTTAACACTATTCCTGCTTCTCGTGTACTATCGGGAACTACGCTACCTAAGCACACCTACAAGCCGGAGGCTGCATGAATCATAACTCCCCGCGCGATATCTCCGGTCTGCTTGACGAGCTGGGTGCTGGACTTAAAAAACGCTGGGGGCAAAACTTTCTCATCTCGGGCGATGTCCGCCGCCGCATCATAGATCAGCTGGATGTAGAGCGTGGAGCCGTCGTGTGGGAGATTGGACCCGGCCTGGGCTCCATGACCGAAGAGCTACTTGAGCGTGGTGCGCGCCTAACTGCTTTTGAGATTGACTGGGCATTTGTGCGTTTTCTCAGCGACACGCTTGGCGCGCGTTTTGAACAGTTTCGCGTAGTGCAGGGAGACGCGGCTAAAACCCTGGTGGAGGTGCATGCCGAACAGGGTAACCCCGACTACCTGTTGGGAAACCTGCCCTATAGCGTAGCATCTGCCATAATTGCTGCCGTCCTTGAGAATGGCATCTCTGCCCGCAGAATGGTGGTGATGGTTCAGCGCGAGCTGGCACACCGAATGGTAGCTGGCCCGGGGAGCAAGGACTACTCTGCTTTTTCGGTCTTGTGCGGTACGCGAGCCCGCATGCGTAAGGTGTTTGATGTTACTCCCGGGTGTTTTTATCCGGCTCCAGAGGTGGTATCGAGTGTGGTTGAGATTCTTCCAGGCACGGAACATGACATTACTGACCCGGTTTTGCTGAGCC
>JAIVHN010000289.1 GCA_020201015.1 Spirochaeta sp.
CCCGCCGCACCGGATGGGCTGACGTGAACCCCAACCTGATCGTCGACCTGGGCAGCCTTCGCTATGCCGCCGCTTACAGCATTGTGCTCACCACTATGCCCACTATCATCCGCGCCACCATGCGCACCTTTCCGATCAGACGCCGAGTCTTGAACCTCGTGTTTGTTCAAGTAACGCTTAAGAAACGGGAGCAGGTCGTGGCTTTTAAAGGGTTTTGTGAGGTAATCGTCCATACCGGCTTCTTTACAGCGCTCACGTTCACCCTTGAGAGCATTTGCTGTAACCCCAACAATAGGCGTAGCAAAGCCCGCTTCCCGGATCCGTTGTGTCGCCTCATACCCGTTGAGATTCGGCATCTGAACATCCATGAAGACAAGGTCGCACCCCTTCTCGGTAACCGCCGTAACTGCCTCAACACCATCGGAAGCTGTCAGCGTCGTATACCCCATCTTGCCAAGGATAGTCTGAAACAGTTGCTGGTTCACGAAGTGATCCTCGGCGATAAGTACTCTGTAACGAGCATTCTCAGACATCTCTGAACCGTACGAACTGCTACTCCGCTCGGCTTTATCTGCATTTGGCTCTTCTATGCTCTCAAGCTCATCAATCTCTTCAAGCTCACCAACTGATTCTAGCGTCTCAATCTCGTCGACGGCATCAAGGGATTCTCCGCTAATGAGTACTGCATACAATGCATCCGAGAGTTCCCGGCGCTTGATCGGCTTGCCAGCATACGCCTGGAACCACCGAAGCAACTTCATCTTGGCCTCGCCATAGCTTTTTCCGGCCGGGCTAAGAAGAATAAGCTTGCTATCCCGCAAGGACTCGTGAGCCCGCACTTCACTGGCAAAATGCCACCCATCCATTCCCTGCATCTCTTGGTCAACCAGAACTGCATCAAATAACTTGCCAGTGGCAACCGAGTAGTTCAGCTTCTCCAGTCCGTCCTGTCCGGATTCGACCATGGCTACCTCAGCGCCAAGTGCAGCCACATAACGAGCAATAACCTTCCGCGAATTGACGTTGTCGTCAACTATAAGTACCCGTTTACCGTCAAGAAAGGCAACCGGCTGTGCAACAACGGGCTCATGCGTATTACTGAGCGGCACGGTAAACCAGAAAGTCGATCCTTGTCCCTCCTCGCTGTGAACACCAATGTTGCCGCCCATGAGGTGGACCAGACTCTTGCTAATGGAGAGCCCTAAACCGGTTCCGCCAAACTTTCGTGTTGTTGAGTCATCCACCTGGCTAAATGCCCGAAAGAGGCGCTTCCGCTTCTCATCAGGTATCCCGATACCGGTGTCTTGCACCTCGAAGAACAGGTCTTGGACGCGCCCATTCTTTGTTCGCGGGCGAACCCGCAGATAAATCTCACCGGTCGATGTAAATTTTGTGGCATTGTTAAAGAGGTTGACTACGATCTGACGAAGGCGTACCGGATCGCCCGAAATACGGTCGGGTAACTCAGGCGAAAGAAACGTGATCACCTCAAGCCCGCGTTTATGCGCCTCAAGGCTCACCATATCTACTGCGTCTTCAACCATCGTCATGAAATCAAACTCAATGTACTCTAAGGTAAGTTTGCCAGCCTCAATTTTTGAGAAATCTAAAATGTCATTAATGAGACCCAATAAGACATCGGCCGAGAAACGGATCTGGCGGCCATACTCCGCCTGTTCGTCGTCAAGGCGGGTATCAAGCAGGAGCTCAGTGATACCGGTAATCGTGTGCAAAGGGGTACGGATTTCGTGGCTCATGTTTGCCAGAAACGCCGATTTCGTTCGAGTAGCCTTCTCAGCGGTTTCCTTAGCCCGCTCAAGTCGCTCCCGGCTAAGCTGTTCCTCGGTTGCATCCTGGGCCAGGAGATGCAGCTGAGGCTGCTCGCCTGCACCGTCCAATCGACTCAGCTGCATGCGTAACCATCTTCCGCCCGTTGCGCACTCAAGCACCAACTCCTCTTGGGCATACCGATTTGCAGCAACTTGTTCTAAAGCAGCTTCCCACAACTCAATCTGTGCCGGTTTAAAAATCTCTGATATCGGGCGATTCTGGAGCTCGCCAATGTCGAGCAATCCACTAAGGGCCCCATTGCAGCGCAGCACCGTCCCTGTCTTATTAAGAAGCGCCATACCTGCAGGTGACCGCTCAAAAATTAAGCGAAATACTGAATCAGTGTCCATACTGTGCCGCTCCGGATGATCGACTAAGAACTAAAATCTGCCCTGCGAAATTGAAACCCACAAACTAAAAATTAAGGCGAAGTACTTCAGCAGCCTTCTTCTGAATCCAGTCCGGTTTGAGCGGTTTAATCATATAACTCTTGACCCCATACTTGAGCGCCTCAACGACCGTTTCTTTTTTTGATAGTGCAGAAAGTATAATGACCGGTGTCTTAGAATTGGACTTATGAAGATGTTTCAGAACTTCGAATCCATCCATCTCAGGCATCATAAGGTCCAGGAACACCAGATCGAAACCCTCGACTCCGCCGGAGTCGACAAATAGCCGGCCGTTTTCAAACTCCATTATTTCAAACTTTGTATCACTGAAGGCCGCGTTAATAAGCTCACGAATGACAAAGTCGTCATCAACCACCGCGATGCGGACCCCCGTCTCCATGCTGGAAAGCTCGTCCGCAGTATTTCGTTCACTATTAAAGCGCAGGTCGACCGACTCTCCCGTGTCGACTTTACGGGGGCCTGCACCCCCCTGCAGAAACTCGCTTTGTACTACGCCTCCGTCATCACTCATCACCTCCCCGGCTCGTTTGCCGAGAAGACCATCCATTGCTGTGCTCAAGTTGTTTGTCACCTCAATCTCGGAGTAGTCGGAGCGTTCGGAGACAAACTCACTCACATACGTAGAGTTAGTGAGAATCTTAATGAACTTAGGTTTTGCCTTGGTCGTTTCAAGCACCGTATTCAGCAGAACACCAAACTTAAGCGAGTCAGCCGCGTTAATATCGATGTTCGACATAAGAATCAACACCCGTGGATTTTTCAGTTCATACAGCTCAATGAGTTCCTGGATTTTGTAGCGCAACAACTCAATTTTCTCTTTGTTCAGACCTTGAGAAACCTCTATAAAAATAATTTCATCGTTAACATGGGCTTCAATAATACACGGCGTATTGTCAAGATCGAGTTTGACCTTAAGCGTTTCTCCCACAGCTTCAAGCAACGCGTCTACCTTAACCGGCTTAGTAAAGAACTTACGTACGCCATAACGAGCAATCTGCAAAATCTTATCTCGATCAATTTTGGCTGAAACCATGATTACCGGTATGTCCTTCGTGTTTGGGNNNNTAATCAAAAGGTTTGGGACAATCTGGCGTAACTTCGTCGAGGCGTCGAGACCGTTAACCGCCGCAGTTACATCAAAGCCATACTCTTCGAATTTCTTTTTCAGAAAATCACGGAATAGACTTGACTCGTCAACAACCAAAATGGTCTTCATAACTTGTTCTCCTGTGTCTATCGTTATAAGGGATAATAACGGGTTAATCAAGTTTTTGCCCTGCAGGAATGGCAAACTGCCTTGCTTGACACAGCTGAAGTCGCGCCGTAGTCTCAAGTACGCAGCCAAAAACCTCTTACATAGTCGCTGTAGGCCTCAAAATCTCGGGGCGCTTCTGTTGCTTTTCCCGGAGGTAGCTAATGTCAATATTTTACGACGAGCAGACACAACTAAGCTTGGGTGATCCCGCCTTGCTTCCACAGGGGAGACATGAGGCACCAGGCCCTGCAAGCTCTCGTGTCGAAGCTGTTCGCAGATCGGCATCTGGCATGCTGCGCACCGTGTCGGGCTGGCGCAAAATCTTCGCTGCGGATATGACCGATCATCGCGACACCCTGACCGGTACCGATATTGACCTTATTTGCTGTGTTGCTGCCGCCTATCATGCCTACCTTGAAAATACTGTGTCGGCGCCCACGCAGGTAGGAATTGCCGTAGACTCCAGACCCACCGGTGGTGCTATTGCCGATGTAGTCATTCGCTGTTTCGTCACTTTAGGGCTTACCCCCCACTATCTTTTTATCTGCCCTACGCCTCAACTTATGGCGGCAAGCGCCGCACCCGAGGTGGGCTTTTCCGAGTTCATTATGATCACAGCGAGCCATAACCCCGTCGGCTACAACGGTTTCAAGTTTGGTCGAGAAGGAACAGTGTTGTCGGCTCAGGAGCACACCCGACTGCAGGGAATTTTTGAGCAGCTAGTGAGCGACGACCCGCGGATCCTGGCTGCAGCAGATTTAACGCAGTCTGCACCAGTGACCGCTGTGGAACAGATATTCAACAGCGTCACTCCGTCACGTCGGAGCTCGGCTGAATGCTATGAGACCGTAGTAGAGTCGGCATTGGGTCCCGGCGGGGCAGTTGGATTCTCCGCGCTCCGCGGTGTGTACCGACAAGCCTTTGTACAACGTAAGCTTGGAGTGGTGCTTGACCATAACGGAGGGGCCCGCTGCACCTCCATCGATCGCGAGT
>JAIVHN010000290.1 GCA_020201015.1 Spirochaeta sp.
ATGTGCTATTGAGTCGCGAGAAACGAAAACTAAGGAGATGTTTATGGAAAAGTTTTTTCGTTTGCAGGAGAATGGAACCAACGTCAAGACTGAAGTCCGAGCTGGCGTGGCAACCTTTCTCACGATGGCGTATATCATTGTCGTCAACCCGTCGATACTCTCAGACGCTGGCATGCCGTTCGCAGGCGTACTTTTTGCCACGATCATGGTGAGTGCTATCGGTTCCATTCTTATGGGATTAGTTGCAGGCTTGCCGTTCGCTATCGCCCCCGGAATGGGAATTAACGCCTTTTTCACGTATGGGCTGGTACTTGGAATGGGGCTCCCGTGGGAAACAGCGCTAGGTGTTGTGTTTATCTCGGGTATAGTGTTTATCCTGCTTTCCATCTTCAAGATCCGCGAAATGATTGTGCGCGCAATCCCAGCCGCGGTACGCCACGCCGTGGCGGCCGGTATTGGACTGTTCCTTGCGGTTATCGGGCTGACCGGAGTTGGGTTCATTGTAGCAAACCCGGCAACCATTGTGAGTTTTGGTGGCCTAACCCCCCAGGTACTGCTCTTTGTTATCGGACTCTTCCTCACTGGGTTCCTCATTATTAAGAAGATCAAGGGCGCTCTGATCATTGGTATTGCAGTGACCTCAGTTTTGGCTATCATCACCAACAGCGTGGTAACGGGCCAGGGCGGCGAGGCTTTTGTCTATATGCCAGAAGCTATATTTGCTATGCCAAGCCTTGAAGTCTTCATGAAGATGGACATTGTCGGCGCGCTCGCTATTGGTATGATCCTGCCGGTCTTCACTCTGCTCTTCACCGACATGTTCGACAGTATCTCTACCTTTGTAGGTGTAAGCGAAGTTGGCGGTTTTATTGACGAAAAGACCGGTGAACCTAAGAACGTAGGCAGAGCCCTCTTGGTCGACGCTATTGCAACCACAATCTCCGGTATTTTTGGAACTTCAAGCGGTACAACGTACATTGAGAGTGCGGCGGGTGTCGAAGAAGGTGGCCGTACCGGGCTAACCGCAGTTGTTGCAGGCCTGTTGTTTCTTCCCTTTATTTTCCTAAGCCCGCTGCTTGGATTTGTCCCGGCTGTTGCAACCGCGCCGGTCTTGGTGCTCATTGGTCTGTACATGATGACCCCGCTCGTTAAGATCACATGGACCAACTTTGAAGAGGCTATTCCGGCTTTCTTAGCCCTCATTCTCATACCTCTTACCTATAGCATTACGCAGGGTATTGTCTGGGGCTTTATCGCCTATACCGTCATTAAGCTGCTGCTCGGCAAGGTTAAAGAGGTGTCCCCTACTCTATGGGTGATCACTGCGTTTGCAATTGTTTCGCTCATTGTCGGGTGAACGCCATTGAATGAAGCCGTGGGTGCCTTAACCCCGGCATCATAGAAAACAGATAGGCACAAAAAAACCCGGGCGTCTGGCCCGGGTTTTTTTTGTGCCGTGCGGAAAAACCGCGTGGCAGCTTCTCTTAAGAAGCTCTTATTGCTGCATGCGAAAGCCAGCAGTCAATGCACTATTGATCTCTTCAAAGTTCTCATCTACTACCTGCGCAGCTGCTACCTCGTGGCGCATACCCTCAGAGGCAAGTACCATAACTTCGTTGATGTGATCGTTGATCGCCATCCAGTCCATAGTATTTAGGAACTCGTAGAGCTCAGGCTCATCTTCTTTCAGGTCACCACGCACAATAGTGTTGATGGTCTCGGCCGAACCGAATACTTCCTCAGGATCTTCAAGAAGTTTAAGGTCAAAACGCGCAAACTTAATGTGCGGATCCCAACCAGTTACCACAATCGCTTCTTCATTGCGGATTGCATCCTGCAACGCACCCATCATGGTCGCGTCACTACCTTCGAGCAACTCCATCACACTCAAACCGTAGGTGTCATTCGCAATAGCGTCCTCGGTTGCCTGCATCATTCCCGCACCGGGGTCAATACCAACAATGGTGTTGTCGAACATCTCAGCATTTTCAGCCAAGTCTGCAATGGAGTTAATGTTTTCAAGGTAGGCCGGTACAACCAGTCCAAGACGAGCTCCCTCAAAATGAGCTCCAAGGTCCTCTACACTATCGCCGTACTCGTTCCACTCATTTCTATGTGTTGCGGGCAACCACGCTGAAACATGGAAGTCAACATCATCAGAAGCAACAGCAGACCACATTGCGGCGTTTGATACCGAGTTGTTTCGCACGTCATATCCTACACGACTGAGAATTTCAGCGGCAAGATGGGTGTGAGCCGGTTCACGGTCCCACTCAACATAGGCAACCGATATGTCCCCACGTTCCTGAACTCCATCAGCCTCAGCCTCAGCGGCTTCCTCAGGCGCACATGCAACAAACAGTCCGGTCGATACGATCGCGAACACCAACGCAATACTCAGTTTTTTGAGTATAGTCATAAATTTTCTCCTCCTTAGCATAATCTTCAACCCACGGTCACACTGAATGTGACCGAAGGTCAAACCAACATAATTCTTAATCATTAATATTCTTTTTGACCTGCCCGACCTTTTGGGTCACACGGTCAAGAATCATGGCCACAATAACAACGCCGATACCAGCAACAAAACCCTGTCCCGGTCGCAACCGTTGTATTGCACGCCAGACCTCACCACCAAGTCCGCCCGCTCCAATCATTGCCGCAATAACGACCATGGAAAGTGCCAACATGATAGTTTGGTTTACGCCCGCCATAATGGTCGGCATAGCTAACGGCATTTGTACCTTGAACAGCTTTTGGCTCATTGTAGATCCAAATGAATCTGCCGCTTCTATCAGCTCCGGGTTAATTTGGCGAATACCTAAGGTTGTCAACCGAATAACCGGGGGTATAGAAAAAATCACGGTAGAAAAAATTGCCGAGACAGCCCCTAAGCCAAAAAACGGGATAGCAGGAATCAGATAGACAAAGGCAGGCATCGTCTGCATGAGGTCAAGAATTGGACGTAGTACCTTATACGCTGTATCATTAAGGGCGCCCAATATCCCAACAGGGAGCCCAAATCCAATAGCAATAGCGGTTGCAATGAGCACGAGCGATATTGTGGACACTGTCGGACCCCAGAGCCCTACATTCCAGATAAACAACAATCCTACAGCCGACCATATGCCGACTCTGCGTCCAGCCACCTTCCATGCACCGGCAGCGAAAAATGCTATCAGTAGCCAGGGTGGTATCCATGTGAGGAAATCGACCATGCCACTCACACCAGTTCCCAGAAAGCTGGAGATGGCGCGAGTGACGCCGGAGAGAACCGTAGTCAGCCAGGTAAGGCCGCC
>JAIVHN010000291.1 GCA_020201015.1 Spirochaeta sp.
TTGGCGGAGTTTCGGTCAGCATACGGCCTGGAGAAGTTGTCGGCTTAGTCGGCGAGTCAGGTTCAGGAAAAACAACAACCGGCCGCTCAATCCTTGGCCTTCTTGACCACGTGTACTGTAGCGGCTCGGTAGAGTTTAACGGCGTTGACCTTGCTAAGCTGAACCGCAAGCAGATGCGCCCCTTTCGAAAAGACCTACAGCTTGTTTTCCAGGATCCTTACTCTAGTTTGAACCCGCGCATGAACGTAGGCGATATCATTGGTGAAGGCATTGGAGTCCACCATTTGGCCCGTGGCAAAGAGAAAGAGAAGCGCGTCATTGAACTACTCGAGAGGGTGGGGCTGTCCGATGAACACATGAAACGGTATCCTCACGAGTTTTCAGGAGGACAAAGGCAGCGAATAGCTATTGCCCGGGCTTTGTCGGTAGAGCCACGCCTCATAGTTGCCGACGAGCCGGTTTCGGCTCTCGACGTTTCTATTCAGGCACAGATCATTAACCTCCTGCTTGATTTGCGAGATGAGTTTGGTTTGGCTTTGTTGTTCATTGCCCATGACCTTGGGGTTGTTGAGTACGTGTCCGACCGGGTAATTGTCATGTACCTTGGAAAGATGATGGAAGTGGCACCGGCCAAGGAGCTGTACCGGAATCCTATTCACCCCTACACCCAAGCGCTCCTCTCTGCCATACCCCGTATTGACCCCGGAGCCAAGGAAGTGCGCCAGGTTCTCCACGGCGATATTCCCAGCCCTATTAACCCACCATCAGGCTGCGTGTTCAGGACTCGTTGTCCAATAGCTACCGCTGAGTGCGCGAATATTGAGCCGCCCTTGGAAGAGGTAGGGCCGGGACATCTTAAGGCGTGTATTCACCGGCCGGAGTGACACTCCGGCCCGGCCTAAGCCCGCCCCGGGAGCGTCATGGTTGCAATAATATCGACACCAGTATCGTGATAGTTTTCTATTAAGGACGAGCCACGTTTTACCGGCAGGGTAATTTTCATGCTGTACAATTCCTGCAGCAGTTCGTCAATTGTCTCTTTGGGAATTGATGCGGTTGTACGAACAGGGAGCCGAGGAAACTCCTCGGAATCGGTTGCTACCGTACAGGTTACCATGCGTTTTGGTGCAAGGTACTCCTCCTCTCCGTATACTTTCCCCCGCCCACACTTGTTGCCCTTGACTACTATGGAGCCGTTTTCCTCGTAAACCGTCATGCGGCAACCAATGGGACAACTTATACAGATCATTTCTTTGGTCTCGGCTGCACTCATTGTACGCTCACCTCCAGTATCGAGTCGGGCTCTAAGGTCCAGTTCTCAACGTCTTTTGGTGTCAGTTTAACGCTGACCATTTCCGATGGTTGAACGTGACTCAGTTTCTTCTCCTTGACGATGGTGTTATTCACCTTCATGACCAGCTGTGCGTTATTCTTAACAATCAGTGTTCGTAGATACATCTTGTCCGGCGATTCCGGATTGATCATGCCGGGACTCACGTAGCGTACATTTGCACCGGCTTTAATTCGCACCTGCCGGTTGGGCTTTTTGTTCTGGATCCATGCAACGGCATACGCACCGGTGCGGCGAGCTTCTTCGGCTGCGTAGTCTGCAAGGTCATGCACATGCAACACGTTGCCGCAGGAGAAAATACCAGGTATCGAGGTCATCATGGTCGAGTCCACTACGGCGCCACTGGTGATGGGTGAAATATCGACGCCAGCGTTCTCGGACAACTCGTTCTCCGGTACGAGGCCTACCGAAAGAAGGAGCGTGTCGCACGGAATCTCAAAGGATTGCTCCTCGTCGGGAATGCCGTTTACCAGCGGCGAGACGGTTACCTTCTCCACTCGGTTTTGGCCGTCAATACGTGAAACAACATGCGAAAGATACAGCGGTATCTTAAAGTCGTTGAGACACTGGACGATGTTGCGCGTGAGCCCAGCCGGGTAGGGTTGGATCTCTACAACGCCGTGCACCTTTGCCCCGACCCAGGTCATGCGGCGCGCCATAATGAGGCCAATATCGCCAGAGCCAACTATCACAACGTTTTTTCCCGGAATGTAGCCCTCTACGTTAACGAGACGTTGGGCCAGACCGGCGGTAAATACTCCGGCAGGTCGCGTGCCCGGAGAACAGAAAAGCTCTTTTCCGTGCTCAGACTCTTCAATGCTGTCGACGGTTGTGCTGAGAAAGACATCGGTGTTGGCGTCGGCCACCAGATCCATAAACTCCTCGGCAAACTCTGGCCCGGAGAGTTCCTGTTTGAACTCCTGTACGCCGAAACCGTTGTGGATACATTGCATCAGTATTCCGCCAAGTTGGTTCTCACGCTCGACAATAGCGCACGAAAGTCCTTGCCTGCGAACCTCTACCGCGGCAGCCATACCCGCAGCTCCGCCTCCAATTACGGCGACGTCGTATGTGCGTTCCTGCATAATATAGCTCCTACAACCGGCCGGTAAGAACAACGCTTTCACGTCCGTTCTTTGTGATCTGATCATACTCCATTCCTGTTTCTCGCATGATCAGTTTAATAATCTTGTAACTACAGAAACCGCCTTGGCAGCGTCCCATCTGGGCCCGGGTAAAGTACTTGACCCCATCAAGTGTTGTGTGTCCGGCGTGAATCGCGGCCACAATTTCGGCCTCAGATATCTTCTCACAGCGGCATATCAGATTCCCATACGCGGCGTCCTTTTTCAGCAACTCATCAGCTTCAAAAGGCGAGTAGTCACGAATCCGTGGCAACTTTTTCACAATTGGGTCGTAGTCAGGTTTCTCGGTAAGACGGCAGCCAGCTTTTTTCAAAAGATCTTTGACATACTCACCAATTGCGGGTGCTGCTGTGAGCCCCGGTGACTGAATGCCTGCAACCTGAATGAAGTTGGGTGCCTTCTCGGATATATCGATGTAGAAATCACCCTCCGGTAACAAGGCCGGGCGCAGGCCGGAAAACGCGGCAATAACATCGGTCTGAGATACCGAGGGAACCATCTTGCGCGCCTGGTCCAGTATCTGGCTAAGCTTGTCGGCATTGGTGGAGAGATCCGTCTTGTCCTCAATTTCCTCTGCCGTAGGGCCAATGAGTACGGTGCCTTCGACCGTTGGGATCACCAGCATTCCTTTTGACACCTTAGTCGGTACCGGGAAGAGAACTCGGTTGGGACAGGCTTTTGTCTTGCGGTCCAGCAAGTAGTACTCACCCTTGCGCGGAGTGATCTGAAACTCTTCCGCTCCAAATATACTGGAAATCTTATCCGCAAAAAGCCCGGCTGCATTCACAACATAGCGTGCCTCAACAACCCTGCCGTCGGCGGCATGAACTATATGTTTCTCCCCGGAGCGTTCGGCCTTTACAACCTCGAACTCACGCAGCAGATGCACGCCGTTTTTCACGGCCGACTCAACAACTGAAAAGACAAAGCGGTACGGCTCAATGACGCCACCGCCAGGTGCATGGAGGCCACCAACGCAGTCGCTCTCAAGTTTGGGCTCAAGCTCAAACATCCGTTCGCGGGAACACATCTCAATCCCAATTGCACCGTTCTCCACGCCCTGGTTGTAGAGGTGGCCGATATACTTCATCTCTTCGTCATTGAGGGCAACCACCAAAATGCCACATCTGGAAAAAGGAAAGTCGAGC
This sequence comes from Spirochaeta sp., assembly GCA_020201015.1. Classification (GTDB taxonomy): domain Bacteria; phylum Spirochaetota; class Spirochaetia; order DSM-27196; family SLAA01; genus SLAA01. Next base: position 3,645 of record JAIVHN010000291.1, read on the forward strand.
TCACGTTGCAGGCGGTCGTACATAAGGTTGCCGCGGATCTCAAGCTGGGTCTTTAAATACTTGGGACTATGATGAAATCCACCGTGAATAATTCCGGAGTTGGCCTTGGAGACACCAAAGGAGACATCGGCTTCTTTCTCAATAAGTGCAACCTCGGCCTCATAGGCCGAGAGTTGTCGTGCAATGCAAGCACCACTGATACCCGCTCCGATAATTGCTATATCGACCTTGGTGCGGTCGCCTACAGCATTGCTTTTACTCTGCATTGGGTAAGCTCCTGGGTTACTGAGTTATTGATCTATGCCGCGAAAGCGAGATAAGCGTTCGTATTGGTGGACTTTCTTAGTATGCCATGGAATTCCTCGGCTGTAAAACTCTATACAGTGTCACGACCTTGGATTATACTGAGCGCAATACTCGTAAATCCAATAAATACATCGGTCGGTGCATCTCGGCGCCGGTCTAAAGAAACGTAAGAGGATGAGTCTATGAAAATGATGTATGGAATGCTTATGGCACTTACGCCTGCAGTGTTGTGGGCAACCTATGCTTTTGGCCCGCAGGCATTGGTGCGGGTACTTGCAGGGGTTATTGCGGCCGTTGCAGCAGAGGCGCTTTTCCAGAAACTAACTCACCAGAAAATTACTTGGAAAGACGGGAGTGCAGCTGTTACCGGAATGTTGCTTGGGATGGCTGTGTCCATCTCAACCCCGTGGTACGCAGTGTCGGTCTCGGCAATATTCGGAATTATAGCCGGTAAGCAGCTGCTTGGCGGCTTTGGTAAGAACCTCTTCAATCCGGCAATGTATGGCCGTCTGTTCTATCTATTTGTCTTCCCCGACTCAATTCTACCTTGGCGAATGCCATTTGACTTGAGCACCTCCGCAACTCCGCTTGAGGTTCTGCGTGAGACCGGTGCGCCGGGAGGATTTGCGCTTCTTGACATGTTCCTGGGCCGGATTCCTGGAACCATTGGTGAAATCTCAACTCTTGCGCTGATTCTTGGGTTTTCATTTTTGGTGTATCGCAAGTTTGTGCGCTGGAGGATACCTGCAGCAGCATTCTCGGTCGTTTTGGTTTTGGCTCTTGTCGCGGGGCACAACCCCTTGTTTTATTTCTTTGCTGGTAGTCTTATGGTAGCGGCCTGTTTTATGGCTACCGACCCAATGAGCTCACCGCGTTTTCCAAAAGGGCAACTGCTGTTTGGTGCCGGTGTTGGTCTCATCATAATGATGATGCGATGGTTCGGTTGGCAGACGCCCGGTGCTTATGAGTTCACGGAGGGCTCCACATTTGCGGTGCTGACCATGAACTTATTCGTCCCCACTCTTAACAAGAAGTTCAAGCCTGCTCCGAAGACGTAGTTCTTTGTCGAGCGCGATACATCTGGAGGTTATACAATGCCTGAGAGTTCTTTAATTCGAGCGATATCTGTAGTAGTGGTCATGCTTATCATTGGTTACGGCTGGTTTCCTATAGGCTTCTCCCGTCTCAAAAAGAAGGGAACAGAAGAGTCAGCAGCGCGAAAGCAGGCTAAGCTACAAGCCAAGAAATACTCCATAATTGGCGCCTTTCTCTATATGGTGTTTATGTTGAGCTTAGTGCAGCTGTTCGTGTGACCTAACAGCCTGCCGTCCATCCGGCGACATGGGCATGGGGCAGTCCCGTCTATGGTCATCTACGGTTGTCTATGGTGT
>JAIVHN010000292.1 GCA_020201015.1 Spirochaeta sp.
GTATTCTTCCAAACATGGAGAAACTGCTCGATGCCTTTCGCGCCGCGCGGTCAAGCAGCGACGGCGTCTGCATCGCCTGGAGTAGCTGGAGCCGCAGATTTGACGACGGCATTTCCAACGCCATGGACCGCTGGTATGGCCCCAGAGGGCTGCGTCCGGACGACCCGGAGAATGCTGCTTACGTCTTTACCGGTGCTGCCGGTCTGCAACCTTTGTCCGAGATAGCCCCGACGGAAGAGGAGATCGCAGACGGCTGGTTATACCGCGGGAAACATCTGGACATGTTCTGGACCTTTAATGAGGACGGTACCTCGTACTTAGATGAGAAGCTCAAGGCACTGGATATTGATACCATTGTAATTGTGGGACTCTGGACCGATGAATGCGTCCTCAGCACCGCGTATGCCGGTAACTCACGTGGTTACGATGTTGTGGTGGTAGGAGATGCCGTGGCAACGGCAACTGCCAACCAAGAAACGGCCCTGACGGTTGCCAACAGCACGGTCGCCAAGGTTCTGTCAACTGACGAGGTGCTCAGCTACATGCAAAACGATTTCGTCACCGGCAAGCCCGGCGCCGTTAAAGGCACGAACCATCCCGACGGCCGGAAGCCTGGTTGATATCCCCGCGGGAGCAAATCGACCGTTCGCACGCTTGCTTTAATTTTGGAGGCCGTATGAAACCGCTGGTAGTTCTGAGTTTGCTCGCTTTTCTTCTGACAGGCGCGTGCGCTGGTAATCGCAACGCTGACACCAAGCAGATGTACCAGCAGTTCCTGTTGGCACAGAGTCACATGCAGCTCCACGAGACCGGTCCCGATGGTGAACGTTTGAGAATGGCGTATACCGACGTAGGACCGCGCTCGGCACCAACGGTTCTCCTTGTCCACGGCGTTCCTACATCCAGCTGGCTTTACCGTGATATGATTCCAGTGTTGGTTGCCCATGGATATCGTGTAGTTGCACCGGACAACATCGGCTTTGGGTCAAGTTCCAAACCTCAAGCGGAAGGCTACTACTCGCATGCCGCCCAGGCCGAACGTTTGCTGGATCTTATGCAGCAGCTCGGGATTGAACGTTGGCACCAGGTGCTCCACGACGTAGGAGGCCCGATCAGCTGGGAAATGGCGGCTGTTCAACCACACCGTATCCATAGCCTTACCATTCTCAATACGATAGCCTACGAAGCAGGCTTTAGCCCCCCGCGTGCGGTCGACAGCCCAGTAGTCCGCTTTTCTATGCGCATGATTGGGTTCGACAATCGCCCCGTAATACGCAATGTCATTTGTTCAATGGTCCAGAAACCCGAGGAACTTGACACGCCGCGCAAGCTGGAAGGCTACTACCGTCCGCTCATGAACGGCGCAGATTACGCGTATCGAGATTTCTTACTCAACCTCGATGACACCCGCGCTGCTTTTCCGCGATATCGGGAGATTTTAAGCAGCTTGGAAAAGCCGGTGCAGGTGATTTGGGGAGCTCACGATGACGTGCTGATTGGGGCTACCACCATTCCCTTGCTTCAGAGCGATTTACGCATCCCGCCGTCGCAGATTCATGTCCTGGACTCTGCAAAGCATCTGCTGCAGGAAGAGGAGCCGGAACTTATTGCCGACTACATCGCAGAGTTTCTTAGGCAAGAAGCAGAATAGGCAAAGCCGCTGTTCCGCGGTTCACACACGTCGCTGCCTCTCTTGCACCGGATCCAGACACCAGCTACTATGATGCGTATGCACGATCTCGACCGGATACTGCGGGAGTGTTTCTGGGACACAAACTTCTCAGGCGACGATATAATAAATAGCGCTAGCGGCAATGATGATCGGCGCAAAGCTCAGGCGTTCGAGAAAATCCTGCTTAACAGCTCCCACATGCTACGAGATCTGCAGCTCTTTCCGGTAAATGAACTGCGCTCCCTCCTTCAAAAGTATCAGTTACCGCAATTCAATTATGAACATGCCTTCCGGAGGAAAAATCTGGCGGAGGTTTATTATTTGAACGGTGAACTCAAGATCCCGGAACTCCAATGGAAACTTTAGCCGCGGGCTCTGCGCCTGATTCGGAATATCAAAAACTCTATGAACTGCAGGATCGGGTACTGCACACCGTATTTGCGGTCGAACAGGAATTCTATCTGACCGGCGGCACCTGCCTGAGCCGATTTTACCAGGCTAAGCGCTATTCCGACGATCTTGATTTCTTCTGCAACGACTCTCCCCGCTATGCATTTGCTGTGCGGAGTATTCGTGCGGAACTGGAGAAGTCCCTACAGCTGGCAGCAGTCATAGAAACTCGGGGCTTTACCCGTTTCCAGATAGAACACACGCTGCAGGTGGATTTTGTCAACGATATTCCCTACAGGTATGGCGAACCCTTGGTGACCGCAGAGGGGTACCTCATAGATACCGTCGAGAATATCTTGGCCAACAAGCTTACCGCGATTTTAGGCCGTGACAACCCTAAGGATATCTTTGATCTGCTGTTGATACATTCTCACTACACAGTTTCCTGGCGCGATATCTTAGAAGCTGCTCACAAAAAGGCGGGCTTCGCTAATGACGAGCTCGTCGTCCGAATTCAGACTTTCCCCCGCCACATGCTTAATCAGATCAGCTGCATTGACTGTGGATTCTTGGACAACTTTCAGGACGATATCGCCGCTGTGATTGCCAGCATTCTGAACGCGTAGCTGTGGACGGCTACATCCACTCGGCCGCTCACTATTCCTCCGGTGGCTTGCGAGCGCCCCGACCCTTGCGAAGCATCTGGAACGCGGAGGCACTTGTCCGAGGATAGACTCGATACCCGGAGGGACGTTTGGGAAATGCAGGGATCAACATTCTCCGAATGAGGACGAACCCAAGAAAGAGCGCCAGTACAAGTGTCATAGAGAGGAAGAGGCCGCCGGGACCGACCCAACGCATAAACTGACTTCCCAGTACCGGGCCAAAGGCATTTCCAATTCCGTAGTATATGACGATGGCGCCAGCGGCGCGGACCATCTCATGTGGTTCAAACTGGTCATTTGCAAGTGCTACCGAGAGCGAGTAGAGCGGCATTCCAAATCCGCCATAGAAGAAGATCAACAGGTAGAGCATGCCGCCGCTTGGACGGAACAGTGCAATGAAGCCAGCCGCCACCGCAGCGGTGCCAATACTCCACAGAATGGCAAGACTGCGACTTTTCTTGTCCGATATCCAGCCCAACGGCCATTGGAGCGCGATTGTTCCCACCGAGACCAGAAGCATGAGCACACCAATTGCCCCGCTCGCCATACCGACCTGCTGGCCGTACA
>JAIVHN010000130.1 GCA_020201015.1 Spirochaeta sp.
CATAAAAATAGCCACCTACGACGGTGACACACCGCAGTCGTTGCGTGCGTCGGCTCGGGACACCGGGCAGATCATTATATCCAACCCTGACATGTTACATTCCGGTATCCTGCCCAACCACCCACGATGGATAAAGTTTTTAGGTGCCTTGCGCTATGTTGTCATTGACGAGATTCACACCTATCGGGGCGTGTTTGGCTCACACATGACCAACGTTATTCGGCGCTTGCGGCGCATCGCCAATTTTTACGGTGCCGACCCGGTCTTCATTTGCTGTTCCGCTACTATTGCAAACCCGGGAAAACTGGCGGAGAGTATTTTGGAACGTCCGGTGCAACTCATTGACAACAACGGTGCGCCGTCCGGCGTGAAGCATCTCATTCTCTACAACCCACCCTTCGTGGACCGGGTACAGGGCATCCGTCGTGGGGCGGTACATGAGTCACGCCGGTTGGCGCTGCGGTTTCTTAAGGGCGGTATTAAAACCATTGTGTTTGCTCGGTCGCGGGTTCGGACCGAGCTTATTGCCTCATACATCAACAAAAGTTTGGCCAACGTCTATAACGAGAACCAACGCATTCGTGTAGAGAGTTACCGTGGAGGCTACCTGCCTAACGAGCGGCGTGCCATTGAGCGCGGACTGCGGGAAGGTAGCGTACAAGGGGTGGTATCTACCAACGCACTTGAGCTCGGGATCGATATTGGAGGGCTCGATGCTGCCATCCTGGCAGGTTTTCCCGGCAGCATTGCCTCCAGTCTGCAACAGGCGGGCCGCGCTGGCCGGTCGCAGTCGGTTTCGGTTGCGGTGCTCATAGCCTCAGCCGCTCCACTTGACCAGTATATGGTGGGGAACCCGGAGTACTTTTTGGGGCGCTCGCCCGAGGCTGCCTACATCGACCCCAATAATCCCTACATTCTGACCGACCACCTGAAATGTGCGGTATTTGAACTACCGCTTAAGACTGGAGAAGACTATGCCGGAGTAGGCAGAGCCGAGGGAGCTGATGCTGCACTGACCTACCTCGAGGAGGAGGGAGTTTTGCGATTCACCGGAGGCTCCTACTACTGGGCGGACCGCTCGTACCCGGCCGAGCAGATATCGCTGCGCAGCGCCACGGCAGACAACGTGGTTATTGTAGATACCACCGGCGGTCGGCACGAAGTCATAGGGGAGACCGATCGTCCATCGGCCAAGGAGTTACTGTTTGACAACGCGATCTACCTACACCGTGGTACTCAGTACGTCGTAAAGCAGTTGGACTTGGCAAATAGGCGTTGTTATGTAGAGGAGTCGGATGCTGGTTATTACACCGACGCGGTGGTGAAGCGAGACCTCAAGGTGCTGCATGTTGATGAGCGGCGGGCGCTCTGTGGGGTAGAGACGAGCCTTGGAGATGTACTGGTGCGCATGCAGGTCGCCAAGTTCAAGAAAATTCGCTTCCAGACGCACGAGAACGTCGGATACGGTGAGATATCGCTCCCGGAGGAGGAGATGCACACGCGGGCGGCGGCACTGCTCTTTGACCCGGCTACGGTTGGGGGGGCGGCCCTTGCCGAGCTTCCGCCGGAGTACCGCATGCCAGCTGTAGCGCGTATTGGTGGTCTCATCAAGAACGTTGCGCCGGTGTTCCTGCTGTGCGACCACCAGGATATCGGAGTGGCCGAACGCCTGCGCGACCCGCACTTCGAGCTGCCTTGTCTTTACGTGTATGACAACTACCCTGGTGGTATTGGGCTGGCCGAGGCCTTTCTCGAGCGCATGCCGGAGATTTTGGCAGCCGCCTCGGAGCTGGTGCATGGGTGTGGTTGTGCTGAGGGCTGTCCCTCCTGTGTTGGCCCGCGTAACCCGGAAGAAGAAATTGACGCAAGTCCCAAAGCGGCGGTTCTTCGTCTGCTTAATGCTTGGCTTGCATGAGGCTTGGTGAAGTATTATGAGTCTTCACGATCGTCTGCGAGCTATCCGTGCTCGACCCCGCTCCGGCGGAGTGTCGGACAACAGTTCGCGCCACGTTGTATCAGTCCCTACAGACCCGCCACCAGACCGGGGGGCAGACCAGACTGCATACCAGCCACCAGACCGGGGGGCGGCCTATCCAACGCTAGAGCCGGTTCCGCTACAAGTTGCCCTCAAAAGTCTCGTTGGCTTCAGCCAAATTGCCCCTTTTGTCCAGAGTCGTATTGTGAACTACCCACTGGCCTCATCCGAGAGCTGGCGGTACTTCATAGCTCCCGAGGTTGATAGGCGTGAGTTGGTGTTTCTGGATTTAGAGACAACCGGACTGGGTGGTGGTGCCGGAAACATGGCTTTTCTTGTTGGCTTGGGCCGCCTTGTCAATGATGAGCTTCAGGTCGAACAAGTTCTTTTGGAGGACTTTCCCGGCGAGCCTGAGCTGCTAGCATACCTTGATTCCCGTATCAGCACCAAGGACTGGGTAATAAGCTATAATGGGTTAACCTTTGATTGTGCGTTGCTCCGAGATCGCTTTGCTCTGCATGGTAGGCGCCACAGTTTTGAGCGCCAGTTTGACCTGCTGTATCCGGTCCGGGCATTGTATAGGCGGAGGCTAAGCAACTGTAGCCTCTCAACGGTGGAGTTTGAGTTGCTGGGTGTGCGGCGGCCGGTAGATCTCCCCGGAGCATTTGCACCTGAGCGATATTTCCAGTATCTGCGGCAGGGCGACATATCCGTTCTCAGTGAGGTATGCGCGCACCATGTGCAGGATATCATCGGATTATACCTTGTCTGGGTACATCTGGAAGAGTTATGTGGTCGTGCCTCGATGAAGCAAGATCTCACCTCATTAGCCGCACCCGTAGGGTACGCGGCGCCAGCTGACCCGGTTGCGCTGGGCCGGTTATTGCTTTCATCCCGTCGACCTGGACTGCGTGGCACATTATGTGACGCAACGACGCTCGCTACCACATCCGGTAGCAAACGCGCTACCACACGCGCTACCACACGCGCTACCACCAACCAAAAAACATCTGCTGTGAACGGCCAGCACGGCGGCACTTTAGCGCGTAACAGTGGAGAAATCATGCTCAAAGATGCGGTCTATGATCAGCAGCTTGCGTTGGCTGAGCGGCGTGAAGCGGGAATGCTCCTGGGCCGTTCATTTAACTCATGCGGCCGGTGGAATGATGCGTATGATGTGTTCATGTATCTCTACTCGGAGTTGCAGGATCGTGCCGCCGGAGTAGAGGTGGCCAAAATTCTTGAGCATCGCTTGGGTGAACTGGCCATGGCAGCCAAGATTGTTCGTACTC
>JAIVHN010000131.1 GCA_020201015.1 Spirochaeta sp.
CTATCTTCCCGCCGAGGCGTGGCGTTCCATGAAGTCCCGCACAACTGCACCATTCGTAGACTTCGATCAAGAGACGAGCGGATTGCGCTGGTGCATGCTCGCCTGCGCGAGGCGGAAATCCCAGCGCCGCAGGTCATACCTCAGGCACCTGCTCTCAAACAATGGGCTACTGGTGCAGATAGCGCGCCAGGTCTTGGTGTAGGTAACGGTCCCGGTGCAGGTAACGGGCACGGTAGCTCAGGTAGAGGCGTGCCAGAAGCCTCGCGGACAGAAGCGGCGGCAGAGCTCTTAGCGCGGGTGAGCACGGCCGTAAATCGCACCCTTGCCGACCCTATTCCTGATCCACGAAACGGGGTACCGCAGGTGTATAACCGTAGCGTGCAGACCGTTGAAAGAGCGGCAGCGGGCAGTGAACTATTCTCGGCCGACGACCTTGGAGAGTTTATTCCGCGCGGACCCCACCTGCCGCAACGTGTTGATGAAACATCGGCCCATACTGTCTTGGACAGCTTCCTGCGCCGGCGCGGGCATGCCTACTCGGGCGGCATGTCAAGTCCGAACTCGGCGCCTTATGCGGCATCGCGTCTCTCGGTGCACCTGGCCTGGGGCACAGTCTCATTGCGCACGGTCTTTCATGCGCATGAGCTGCGTCTATCTGAGCTTAAGGGGCTGCCGGCAGCTACCCAGATTGACGGCGCAGGTGCGGGGCGCTGGCGCAAGAGTTTGACATCAATGCAGCAGCGTCTGTTCTGGCATGATCACTTTGTGCAGCGACTGGAGGACGAGCCAGCGACCGAGTTCGAACCCATTAACCGCGCCTTTGCGGCCCTGGAGCACGACGGGTTTTTTCCGGAGCCAGCAGCCGAGTACGAGCGTCGCCTCACCGCGTGGTTAAGCGGCATGACCGGGTACCCAATGGTAGATGCCTCTATCCGCGCGCTGCGCACGACGGGGTACCTGCCGTTCCGCATGCGGGCAATGATTGTTTCGTTTGCAATCCATGTACTGCGCCTTTCGTGGCGCGACATTCTCTACCCAATGGCAGGGTGGATGGCGGACTACGTCCCGGGTATACACCTGAGCCAGCTGCAGATGCAGGCCGCGCTCACCGGCATCAACACGATCCGGGTGTACAGCCCCGTCAAGCAACTTATAGACCACGACCCAGATGCAATCTTTGCCCGCCGCTGGATACCGGAGTTGGCGCAGCACCCTGCCTCCACGGTTCACGCACTCCCGGCGACACCGGTTGCCGGGTACCCTGCCGGGGTAGTGGACTACCGCACCGAAACCGCAATTGCAAAAGGGCACCTCTACAGAATTAAAGGGAGCGCCGCGGGGCGGGAGGAGGCACGGCGGGTGCTTGACCGCCATGGGTCGCGTAAGCGTGGCAGAGCTCGCTCTGGCTAAGCGCACATCCTGTATTTGTCACCCATGCCTTCGGGTGCTATTCTTAATGAATGTCGATGTTGCGACAGTGCGCACTTGTACTCACTCTTCTTCTCGTAAGCGTGGGCCATGTTCCGGGGCAGTTCACTGAGCCTGACACGCCCGAGCTGCCCGAGATGCCTGATTCATCCGGGGCGGAACAGCGTACACCCGCAGACCTATCCTCGGAAGGACTTGGGGGACTCTACCGCTCACCGGAGCCCTTTTCGGTGAATGAGTACGATGTTGTACAGGCATTGTGGCTGTTGCGAAGGGCGCGGCTGCTTATTCAACTGGAGCCAAACGGTGAACGCAGCATTGTCCCTGTCAGAAATGTGGAGGCTGTTACCGCCGTCTACATCGGTACCGATCCCGACGCGCCCGGCCCACAGCACGAGGAACGCTACGACATTATCCTCAATGGCGAGCCGCTTGATTGGGCCAACACCTACATCCGCTACAACAACCGCATGGTCAACCTCCAGGCTCTGTTCACCTACCGCAATCAACTGCCGGAGTCCGGGCTTCCACTCTATCTTGATCCATAGAATGAGCAACACGCAAATGCAAAGTTAGGGCTGATCGTGAGCTTTGTTGGCGCCCGGTCGGGCAGACAACGTTGAATCGATCTTGGCAACGCTCCAGGAACAGAAGTCTACTGATTTGGGAAACGAAATGATTTCGTTGACTGAGGAAGTTCGGTGGGACGGCGAAGCTGCTTCAATGCTACAATGCTACGTATGAGGCTGACGGAAGCTGAGAAACAGGTAATTATAGCCGCAGTTCAACGGGTAGACCCCGAGGCAAAAATCTGGCTTTTTGGCTCGCGTGCAGATGACCGGCGCCGTGGTGGGGATATCGACCTGGCAATACTCTCTGAGCATATTTGCCGCAAAGAGCGACATGCTATACGCCATGAGATCTGTGACCAGATTGGTGAGCAGAAGATCGATATCGTGGTGACTGCCGACCGCAACAACCCCATATTCGCCTGTGCAGTAGAAAAAGGAGTGCCGCTTCATGAGAAAGCACGCGTCGGTTGACCTGCTTGTACAGGCCCTGAATCAGCTCGAGGCAAGCATGGGGTGGCTGCAGCGTTCCTACGCGCAGTGCATGCCTATTGGGATAAAGGCGGCGTACGAGGCGGAGGAATACGACCGCTATGAGAACCTCACCTCTCGTTATGCGCGGGTTGCAGACCTCATTGTGCACAAGGTGCTGCGGAGTATTGACGCAGTGGAGCTGCAGGAACCCGGGACAGTCATTGATACCGCTAACCGGGCCGTAGCACGTGGGCTTGTGGACTCGGTAGAAACACTCCGTGCCTACAAAGATCTGAGAAACGATATTGCGCATGAGTATCAAACAGACGATCTCTCCGAGCTTTTTGCCGATGTTCTGCAGACGACACCGGAACTCCTATCACTTGCCCGCGCTATTCTGAACTACGGCCATTCGTTGATTGCCGGTGGTGAGGACTTGACGTCGCAGTGAACTAAGCCTGCGCGACAGCGTCGAGGTCAAAGACAGGCTTCCACCAACTCCTACAGCGTCTGAAAGCCCGGATATCGAGATCATACAGAAGGTAGCTATCATTTAGCAACCGCTAAACGAATACGTGGAGGCCTTCATCATTCCCTGTGTTCTGCAGCCAGAAGCGCATCTATCCAGTCAGCAAACGTCTTGTGACATGCCTGAAACTCTGGCACAACCTGCGTTGCAATTTCTGAGACCTCGTTGACTCGGTCTTTGCGTAGGCGGGATTTATACATATTGCGGAACAGGTGCCGAAAACGGCGTAGC
>JAIVHN010000132.1 GCA_020201015.1 Spirochaeta sp.
GATTCGGCGAGTCCACGATTCTTACAACTACCTCGTGTGCCCCCATACCGCTACCGGCACGCTTGCCGCCGAGCGGTATCTCACACGGAACTCAGACGCACATGTTGTCGCGCTTGCAACCGCTCATCCGGCTAAGTTTGTGGAAACGGTTGAGCGGGCGGTGGGTACAGCTCCGGAGATACCGGAGCGGCTTGCCGAGTCTTTGCGGCTTCCCAAGCAAGCAACGAAGGTTGAGCCGGACTCCGCAGGTCTGCTGGAATTCCTCGCAGATCGTTACGGCGATAGCTTCCGCCGCTCGCGGGTGTGAGTGCCTTTTGCACCGACTACTCAACATAGAGGCGGAGCAGTTTTTTCCCTTCGGCGTCACGGAAAGGATTTGCATTGTTCTTTAAGAAGCTTCGATATGTGCGACATGCCTTGTAGTAACCCTCCGGCCCACGCCAGGTTGACGAAAGATCACAACGGTAGAGTTCCAGTAACAGCGGGAACAGTGGATTTGACATTATGGGGCCGCTACGGTGTACCGGCATGCGTGAGATCGCGCCGGGAAACATATGATAGCGAATGAGAAAGTGAACATCCTGTACAACGGACTCCCTGTAGCCAAGGTGCCTGAGAAAGCGGGTTGCCGCCTTAGCACCAATTTCTGCATGGCTTTCGAACTCATTCTCCTCACTGCGGCTTGAAAGCGGTTTGCCGATATCATGAAGCAGTATGGCAAGCGACAGACGGAGGTCAGTGGTTTTTCGGTAGCGAAGGGCCTCGAGCGTATGGCGCCAAACGTTCCCCTCGGGATGGTGCTCTTTACTGTGTTCGGTCAGATCCATGGCCGGGAGTCCCTGCCAGAAAATTCCTATAAAACCAGTTTCCAGAAGGAAGTCGAGGGCTCTTTCTGGATGTCGCCCGGTGAGGATATCGCCAAGAAGCAACCGTTGTTCCTCAACCGGCAGCCCCTCCTGTGGGCAATTAATAGCAGCATTGGAGCCCGGATCAAAGCCATACCGCGAAATGAGCACCGCTGTAGAGCACAGATCCCCCGGGCTTTCGAGCTTACGCTTGCGCAGTGAGTGATAGACGCCCTGTTTGTCCAGATATCGACCGCCAACCGGGTCATAGAGAAAAGAAAAGATCTTCGGGTCTTCTTGTGGAAAAACGCCACGTTCTTCTAAACAACGAATATAGACCCTTGGAGATATCTGGGTGTGGACGATTGGGGCAGAATAGTCCGGCCTCCCCACCGCCATATCCCACCCGTTAATGCCGGGGAAATCCGGGTCGTCGACGATACGTACCAGCTCGACGAGGTCTGCTCGAGTTTCGACCTGCTCACGTTCCTTGTCGATCTCCAAACGGAACTGCTGAAGTATCTGTTCGTCTTCAGGAGCCGCGTGGGTGCACTCATAGTCCGGGATAATTCTCTTCCCGCGTTCCATATCTTTGTGGCGTGAGGCTGCTACCCGCTCCGGAAAGGTACCAAGAAGCTCTGTGTAGCGCAGGAGCAGTTGCTGCTGCTCTTGTGACGGTGGACTTTCTTCAACATCTTCCACAATCTTTGCTCGGTCCTTTGCTCGGGTAAGTTCACGGCCTGCTACAATAACTAAATAGTCTTCATAGGCGGCAATTGCAGGGGATAGATCGTCTTTACGCATGTAGTTCTTTCCCAGTGCCGCAAGATCTTTCGGCAGGTGAAGGTCAGCCTCTGGTAGACTGCGAAGCCTTTCCAGAGCCCAGCGAACATACACTGCAATTTCCTGCCGAAAAGGACTGGGATCAAAACCGTGCCCAACAAAGGGCCCGGCCCGGCGTTTGAGTTTATACTCGGATCGAATGACCGCGTACATGTTGTCTCGCAACATCCACCCCGGGATGATTCGGGTGAGGCCCGCGTGTACACCCGCCGGAGGCGCGTCCTCCAGAATGAGCGAAAAGGGCAGTTCAAGACGTTGAGGCAAGGTAGTAACGCCAGATGCCACCACGGTATACGGGGCCCGGCGAAAATGTGCGGGGAACTTCACCACTGTGTCTAAACCAAAAAACATGCCTTCTCCGGGATGAATTTCTTGGTCCGGCATACGTGAGGTATGATTAGACCCCACGTTAGCCCCGTATCCAATGTTTCCTCGTCCATCCGGCCAGTATGCGGCTATAAGTAAAGAGCTATGATGCATTCCTACAAAAGGTCCGAGAAAACTTGCCGTAGCTTCCCCGGCCGCAACAACTGTGCCGCCTGCAATGAGGCAATCTCGTATACGAGCTCCTTCCTCAGCGCCTGAGCCGCTGAGCAGTATGGAGGATCGCACCCGTGCCCCTGTGCTTACCGTCACCGACTCCTGGAGTATCACGCCTGCAAGGCCAGCACCGCCGCTCACGCGGGAACCGTTATCGGCAGCCGAGAGGAGCACCGACTCGGTAATGTACTCCGCGCCGTCAATCACGGTGGTTCCGGCTACAAAGCTATTGCGCAGCAGTCGGCAGTGGCTTATGCATGAGCCGGGGCCGATGAGGCGATACGCGTCAGCGGTTTGGACCTGGCGCACTGCAATTGCCTGTGCAATCTCTTTCAGACACTCGGGATCCGCAGGATTCTCCGCTATGAGTCGTGCTAGTTCAAGCGTCATCTCTGGGATGAACGGCAGCGAGCGGCCGCCCGTTTCTAGCCCGGCCTCCACTAAGTTCATGGGGCTTAGCGCATCGGCGGCATACAACTCCGGTGACTCCAAACGCAGTTCCGGTGCTGTCGCCACAAGCCGCGATGCGGTAATGCTACAGCCTTGACCAATGTAGTAACCAACCAGCTCCGTGCAGTGATACAGCGCGACCCCGCAGTCCACCACACAGTTCTGTAAGCTTGAGTTGTAGATGCCGGGGGGGAACAGCGCTTGCCCCGCACCCGCGAGTCGGGTTTGCTCGGCGATGGGGCCCATGAGAATACACTTTCCGAAAAACTGTGAACCATGGACAAGCTCTGGGTCGAAAGATGGGCCCAGCAGCAACTGTCGCCAGTCTTCACAGCTGTTTCCGTTTGCCTTGAGAACCTGAATCTGGTCCTTACCCGCAGGCTCACAGCGCTGTATAAGCTCTTGACGTCGGGAACTCAGCAGCGCAACGTCCTTGACGAACCGGCTCATGTCGGAATTGCTGAGGATTGACGCGATGTTTTCGTGTGCGGCGATTTTGGGAGGCTTCATATTGTGAGCATGCCGCGCCCAGGGATGCTCGTCAAGTACGGGATACACTGTGGGCAGGAACCGCACCGTGCTTGCGGGCAGGAACCGCACCGTGCTTGCGAGCAGGAACCGCACCGTGCTCTACGAGGCTTGCCGAAAGCCCAGAGCAGGGATATGCTCGCACTATATGAAGCTTGAAAGCATGATTGCTTACCAGTCGTCCGCTGGTGAGGCCGTAGCACGAGAGCAAGTTACTTCGGCCGCAACCACTGTTTCACCGGAGCCCGCAGTGACACGCGAGGCGTTTGAAACACATTGGATTCGTACACCAGATGATTTCCATGTTCACTTGCGCCAGGGTCCGGCTATAGCTGCCTACACTCAGGATTTGGCTGCGGGCTTTGCGCGAGCCTTGGTCATGCCGAATACCTTGCCGCCGATTGCTACAGCAAGCGATCTTGAACAGTATCGTACCCAGATAGTTGCGGGGCTTGGTGCCGACACCCCGAGGTTTCACCCCCTTATGAGCTTCAAACTTGCACCACGCCATGATGCAGAAGCGGTCTCCGCACTTGCTGCTTGTGGTGTGATGGCCGGTAAGCTGTATCCAGCCGGTGTTACGACTAATTCGGAGGATGGTGTTACTTCCATTGAGTCAATATTCCCAGCTCTTGATGCGATGCAGGAGCATGATATTGTTTTATGCATTCACGGTGAGGCCCCAGATGCCTTTTGCCTGGACCGTGAGACAGCTTTTCTCTCCCGGCTTGAGGATATAGTCACTCGGTTTCCACGACTACGAGTCGTGCTTGAGCACCTGTCCACAGCAGATGCCGTCCGTGCCGTCCGTGAGCTGCCGCCTCGTGTGGGAGCCACCATAACGGTACACCATCTCCTGCTGACGCTGGACGATCTCATTGGCGGCGAGCTGCGGCCGCATCATTTTTGTAAGCCGGTGGTGAAAACTCCGGCGGATCGTGCGCTGCTGCAGGAGGTTGTGCTAAACGGTGAGCGCAAGTTCTTTTTCGGCTCGGACAGTGCCCCGCATACTCGTGAACACAAAGAGTGTGAATGCGGCTGTGCCGGTGTGTATACGGC
>JAIVHN010000019.1 GCA_020201015.1 Spirochaeta sp.
ACACGGGACTCGGTATGTGGATTTACGGTCTTGGAGCCGGAGTTCTCGCATACCTTTTCCGACATTTTGGGGGAGTGACCGGTGGATGTGCGGCAGCGCTGCTGGTCATGAATGTGTGTGTGCCGTTAATCAACCGGCTAACGGCACCCCGAATATATGGTATGCAGCGAGCAAAAGGGGAGTTGCATGGATGATAGTGCAGTAGGTTCTCCTCTACACGAGAATCCTGTGTTCATTGGGCTTGTCGGCCTTTGTCCAGCTTTGTTTGTGACGACACAGGTGTCTCAAAGTGTAGTTCTTGGGCTTTGTACCTTGGCGGTACTTGTGGCCGCGGCGCCTTTGTTGGGCATTATAGACATGCACATATCGGGACGTTCCAGATTTTTAACCTCGCTAGCGGTAATTGCGGCGCTTACCACGGTTGTAGAAATTCTGCTGGGGATTGTCTATCCAGAAATGCGAGCCCGGCTGGGCGTTTTTGTGCCCCTCATTGCATATCTTCGCCTGAACCGGGAGTCGCGGGAGGCGGGTCGATGAGTAATGTGGGACTTGTTTTCCAGTTTCTACTGGTTAATAACCTTGTGTTGTTTTATTTTGTCGGAATATGCCCAGCGCTTGAATATTCGCGTGACCTGCGTTCCGCCTTGAGCTTTAGTGCGGTGCTGCTGTTTGTCTTAGTACTGACCGCAATGCTGGTCTGGTTTATGGACTCCTTCGTGCTCCAGCCGCTGGGACTCACCATGATCCGAACTTTTGTGCTTTTGCTGTCCATTGCTGGAGTCGCACAAGGCCTTGCTCTTGGTTCCGATCGGATAGGCGGAGCCTTTGCTGCGATCATGGACGAGTATTTGCCGCTGTTTGCCGCTAATTGTGCTGTATTTGGGCTATCGCTGATCTTGGTAGAGATGAACCTTGGAATTGGTGAAGTGATAGCCGCGGGAGTTGGTGCCGGTCTGGGCGTAATGTTGGTACTCGTGTTGCTCTCGGCCATACGGGACCACATGGAGTCGGAGTGGGTTCATCCGGCTTTTCGCGGTACCCCCATTGTCATAATTAGCGCGGGTCTCATGGCTATGGCTTTTCATGCTTTTGATAGTTTTTTTTTGTCGGGGTTGTTTTAGCGGCACTTGGTAGCTTTACAAGGCGGTTAGCTAGGGCTACAATTTCCGTTCCGTAGCAGGTTGCACATCTGTAGCCCTTCCGGGTTTTCGAGCGAGATGAGTATGCAGAGTTTAAAATTTGTATTTGGAACCAGCAATACGCAACCGCTCGGTAGCGACGATGAGACCTTTGAGAGTATTTATCAGCGGGCGTACAAACCTTTTGTGCGTACTCTGTATAATCACCCTGAAATACCTATTACTCTGCACTACTCGGGCTCGTTGTTTCAGTGGTTCGAGAAACATCATTCGGAGTTTATCGACGTACTCTCGGAGATGGCTTCACGTAAGCAGCTGGAGTTTTTAGGCGGCGGGTTTTACGATCCAGTACTTCCGCTCATACCGCACACTGACAGACTCGGACAAATTGAACGCATGACTACCTTCCTCCGCAAGCAGTTCGGTCGGCGGCCACGCGGGGCCTGGTTAACTGAACTTGTGTGGGAACCCTCGTTACCGTCGGCCCTACGCAATAGCGGCATGGAGTACACATTTCTTGCCGACTATCATTTTATTACCGCTGGCCTTTCGGGAGACGACTTGTATCGCCCCTGTATTACCGAGGATCAAGGCAAAACAGTAGTTGTCTTTCCTATTTGTAAAACATCGCGTTGGAAAATGCTGACAGGCACTCCGGAAGACATGATCCAGCATCTACAAGAGCTTGCCTGTGAGGATACCAACAAGGTAGTCGTCATCCTTGATGAGGGAGAACGACTGGGTGGGACAGCGGATAGTTACCGCATTGCATATGAAGAGGAGTGGCTCTCAAGGTTTCTGGATCTGGTGAAGAAGAACCGCGACTGGCTGGAGCCCATACATCCATGGCGTTATCTGAAAACTGACCAACCAAAACCCCGCGCATATTTCCCGTCAACATCATATGAAGAAATGATGCTGTGGACGCTGCCAGCAGCCCAGCAGAATGATTTCCGGGGCCTCAGCCAGCACATCGAAGAGGGCATTGGCCGCAATGGCTACCTTGCGGGCGGGTTTTTTCGTCAGTTCCTTGCTCGCTATCCAGAAAGCAATTTGATGTACGCGAAGATGCAGTACACTCATATTCTCGTAAATCAGATTCGCGGAGACAAGTACCGGAAACAGGCGGCCAGAGAGGAACTCTGGCGCGGACAATGTCACAGTGCGTACTGGCATGGGCCTCCTGGTGGAATCTACCGCAACAAGTTACGCAAACAGGTTTATTCGGCTCTTATAGAGGCTGAGAAGGTTACTCGTGAAAGAGGCGTTTTTATCTCCTCCATTGTTTCCGTGGACTTTGATATGGACGGTCTTGCTGAACATATCTTTCAAGGGCAAAGCATAAATGCCTATCTGCATCAACGCGGAGGGCGTTTATTCGAGCTCGACTTCTTGCCTGTCTCTATGAACTACCTTGATACCTTTGGGCGTCAGGAAGAGTCCTACCATGATCCTGAGCAACGTGAGTTTATTTACGATAGCTACGAAAAAAGGACCTTTGTCGACCATTTTTGGAAGTCCGACTACAGCTGCGAGCGTTTCTTTCGTGGGGATGTGCCGGAGTATTGCGATGTAGGGCACAGTTTGTATCGCCTCCAGGATATTGATCGGGAGCATCATGCCCTTTCCTTCATTGCTGAGCAGGAGCCAGAACCTGGAGTGGTTATCCGACTAGAGAAGAGTTTCGTGTTTTCAGGCGCAACGCTTCGTGTTCAGTACCGTTTCTCAAACACCGGTACTGTGGCCCTTAATTGTGCGTACGGATGTGAAGCTAATTTTGCATTTGCGTCGGACGCTGTGCGGGCACTTGAGGTGCATGTTGCACATGAGGACGGAAGCAAGCGAGAAATTGGGCCTCAGGAGCAGGTTGTGGAGAATGTTCGCGAGCTGCGTTATCGTGACCTCCTGAATGGAGCCGTCCTGCGCGTGGGGCTGTCCGCGCCGGTTGAGTTGTGGAGTCATCCGGTATATTCGGTGTCAAGCGATGTTGTAGGTTACGTCGAGAGTTTCCAACACTGCTGTTCTGTGTTTCGCATACCGCTTAATCTAAATCCCGGTGAGGAAGAGCAGCTGCTCATTGAGTTGTCGCTAAAAACGGAGTAAAAGTTACCGTAACGTTTCACCAGCTCGCAGCGCCGCGTTCAACCACGGTTGCGACTCCGCAAAAAGCTGCTCTCTTGCATCAACAAATGACAGCGAGGCTTCGTTAAACCGACCAAGAAAGTACAAGCATTGTCCCCGGTAAAACTGGACTCGAGCGCGGTGGTCGGCAGACGAGGCAATAGTTAGCAGATTGCTCAGCTGCTTCTCGGCTTCGGACCATTCGGTGCGTGTAAAAGGCCCCGCCAATACGGTTGCAAGACTACTCCGTAACCCAGTACCGGCACCATCTCTACTATTAGTGATATTTCTATCGCCGGGGAGTATGGTGGGTTCAGGTGGCACGAGGGCTGGCACACCATACGTTGTGAGGATGGCATCCAGCGCATTTTGCGTCTCCGGGTCAAGTTCACTTGGTGTGCGGCCCAGATCAAGTGCGTAGGCTTCGGTAGCCGGGAGCCAAGGCATTCGCAATATGGGGATGGGAGCCTCTCGTTGCGACCCGACTTGGGGAGCTCCGGTGCCTCGACGAACTGAGCCAAGCTCAATGCGTATTGCCTCGACCGAGGTGTTTTGATGGGGAACGAACTTGCTATCTCCAGTTATGACGTGTTCGGCATCAAGCACCGCGTAGTACGTGGGTACTCCTGGTATGGGGTGGTCGCGGTATGCGAGCTCTTTGCTGTCGATAACCCCAAGCCTTACCGCACGTTGAAGGTCTTCAGAACCTTCAATGGCTTCGGTGGCAGCGTAAACCGCTAGACGGCGGCCATGTCGTGACGGTTCAAAGCGCAGGAGCGCAGTGCCGTTTTGGGTCTCAACCGATAGCGATCTCACCGTTACCGGCGTTTGAGCTTGCTCGGCCGTTACAGCAATTTGCACCGGTCGAGGAAGAAAGTTCCGTTGTTCAATGAGATAGGTGGTTTCCAAGTCATTGGTGACTGCGTAGTAGTAGGTGCCTGGCTCTGCCGGTCGGTCGATAAGTGACTCGATGCTGGAAGAAACAGTATCTGCCAGGAAGATATCGGACGACTCTTCAAAAGTACCACTCTCAAAAGCGATTTGAGAACGCCAAACTCGGTAGTCGCCTTCATAGCCAGCGGCATCTCGCCACGTCACCATTACCTCGCCGTCAAGCTCAGCCGCGCGGACTCGTGACGGAGTGCTCACCGTCGCGCTTCCGGACTCCTCTGTTTGCGCCCCGAGTGAAGGCACCGCTCCCGGAAAGGGCCCCACTACAAAAAATGTTCCAAACAACAGCAGCAGCCATGCTACCGCTCTGCCTCCGACAATTGACCGGACATGTGTGCTTCGGCTACTCATTATACCTACTATAATCGGCGTTCGGCTCCCCTGTCTATAATGCCCATTCCTTGAAAATACTCCTGCAGCTTGCGCGCCTGAACGAGTACAGCACCTGGAAATAGTTAGGGCTATCGGTTATACTCCATTCCTAAGACGCACAACCTTGTGGGCGCGTTTTTAAGATTGTGTGGAGGCAGCATGCTTGCGGATCTTGGTGAAAAAATTGCAGAACTGAAGTCGGAAATTCTTGATGTTTGGAGGGGACTTTGACCCCGAACGCGTAGCCGCCGTGATTAAGGAGTTAGAAACAAAAACAGGTGAGCCTGAGTTCTGGAACGACCGTAGCGCGGCTGAGAAGACCTTGACAGAACTTACAAGATACAAAAACCGGATTGAACCGTGGGA
Source organism: Spirochaeta sp. (assembly GCA_020201015.1). GTDB lineage: Bacteria > Spirochaetota > Spirochaetia > DSM-27196 > SLAA01 > SLAA01. The sequence continues at coordinate 4,950 of JAIVHN010000019.1, forward strand.
GCAGCTCAAGGATGAGATTGAGGATCTCGTGGCTCTCCACACTCTGGGGACTGAAGAGGGCGACGAGAGCGTGGCTCGTGAGATCGAGCAAGGACTGAAAACCATTCGCGACCGCTTCGATAAGCTGATGGTTCGCGAGTATTTTCAAGACGAGCTTGACGCTGCACCAGCCTTCCTCACAATACACTCCGGTGCTGGCGGCACTGAGGCCTGTGATTGGGTCAGCATGTTACTCCGCATGTACAGCCGCTGGATGGAACGGAATAATTTTTCAACGACTATTCTTGATCTTCAAGAGGCCGAAGGCGGCATTAAGTCAGTCACAATCGAGGTTAAGGGGGAAAACGCTTACGGCTATTTACGCTGTGAGACCGGTATACACCGCTTAGTTCGAATATCGCCCTTTGATTCCGGGGGTAGGCGACACACCTCGTTTGCGTCTCTGTACGCGTCACCGGTTATAGAAGACGATATCGATGTCGACATTCGGCCGGAGGATCTTCGTGTTGATACCTACCGTGCCAGCGGCGCCGGTGGTCAGCACGTGAACAAAACCGACTCGGCAATACGTTTAACGCACCTCGCTACCGGAATTGTGGTTCAGTGTCAGAACGAACGAAGTCAGCACAAAAACCGTGATACGGCTATGAAGATGCTACGGTCTCGGCTGTACGATTATTATCGTGCCGAGCGAGACAAAGAGAATGCAGAAAAGGCTGATGAGAAGCGGGATATCGGATGGGGAAACCAGATACGCTCTTACGTGTTCCAACCCTATACTATGGTTAAGGATCATCGCACCAAGGTGGAGACCGGCAATGTTCAGGCCGTTATGGACGGCGAGATTGACGAGTTCATCACGGCATATCTTCGTAATAATCGGGACGGTCTGTAAGGAGCGCGTAGTCATGTCTATACAAGTGCTCATCGTTGACGATCTTCCTTTTATGCGTTCTCTCCTTCGCGAGGTGCTTGAGAGTAGTGGACACACGGTAGTCGGCGAGGCTAAAGATGGTCGTGACGGCTTGATTCAGTACGTTGTGCGAAAGCCGGACGTTGTGCTTTTGGACATTGCAATGCCGGTGATGGACGGGATATCCGCACTTGAACGGATGATTCGATACGACCCTCGTGCCCGTGTGATTATGTGTAGCTCAATTGGCGAACAGGACATGATTCTGCGTGCAGTTCAGCTTGGAGCCCGTGACTTCATAGTCAAACCCTTTCATTCGGAGCGGGTCTGCTCTGCTGTAGAGAAGGCAATGAAGTATGAGGTATCCTAAGGGCCGGAATCTCGCACACCTTGTAATCTTACTGGCACTCCTGCTCGTGTGGGGTGCGCCGCTTGGCGCCGCCGACACAACGCCTCGAAATGTCGACGAACTCCTTCCCGCGGATGCGGGCGAGATCTGGCGGCTTGGCTTTGCTGCCCTAACGTACAAGGATGAGGCGCTTGCCGATGAGCACAAGCATCTATCTTCCGGCATTCCGTTACTCCTCGTGGATACATTCTCAGAGTTAGAGCAGCGTATGTACACCGACGAGGAGCGCGCGGCTCTTGCACAAGATACCTTACAGATCGCACAGCGTGATGTCGGCCTTCGGCTAAAAGAGCTGCGAGACCGGCGTGATGCGGTTATGTTTACACAACTGAGTCGCCGTGAGCGTGAAGACCGCTACGCGACCTTAGCTGGGCAGGTGCGAACGGCTGAGATGGAGTTGGCGCGACTTGTGCGCTACGACCCCGATCGAGTTGAGCTGCCCTTCGAGTCACGCATTCAATTTGTAGAAGACGAAACTGGGGTTCGCCAGGCGGCCTCACGGCCCGCGAAAGCCGCACGTGAGGCGAAGCTGGACGGCTTAGTGTACGGTTCACTTGAGCCGGTAGGCGAGTATTTGTATCTGGAATTGGCCCTTTATTCCGAGGTTTTGGATCGCGACCTTGGGCGTGTAAGTTTGACTGCACTTCCGGAGGAACTGGCTTCGCTCCTGTACGAACTTGAAGATGAACTTGCGGCGCTTCTTTTAGGGCGTGATGTTGCCAGACTTGCGGTATCCTCAGGCCGAGAGGATATAGCGGTATTTTTAGATGATGAGCTGCTCGGCTACGGAAACGTGGAGCGGAGGTTCTTGTTGCCGGGACGCTACGCGGTACGCATAGAGGGACGCAACCTACCCACGCAGTCAAAGCAAATAAACTTGGAGGCGCAGACCCGCTCCGAGCTAGTATTTGAGCTTGAGCCGGTAGAAACCTCCGGTATAATCGTGGAATCACTGCCCTCCGGGGCGGATGTCTATAGCGACTCAGTCTGGATCGGCCGCACGCCGCTTCGGGTAGAACTCGGTGAGAGTGACGAACACATCGTACTGCTTCGCAAAGGATTTTATCGATCACAATTCATTCTTGGCACTGAAACTCCGACCGCCGTACAACGGGACCTTGAGCTTGACCGCGGCGGCGAAGGTGGGCTTATTGAGGATAGGCGCAATGGTTTCTACATGGCGTTCGGACTCTTTGTGCTCTCGGTGCCGATTGCCGTCCTAAGCAACGGAGTCTATGAGAATCTGTCTACAATGGTGCCGCCTGGCGGTGGCCAGGCTCCCGGACTCAGTGAGTCCGAAGCAGACCGTTTGCGCCGCCAGCGTGACATGGCGTATTATGCGACCTGGGGTGGTGTTGCGGTATCGACGGGACTTTTCGTAACTTCGGCAATACAACTTGGACGATACATTCGTGCGGCACAAGCCGCACACACACGATAACCAACAACGGAGCAATGATGTCGGTAAAGAAAAGCTTGGGCGCGCGGCTTACGGAGCTGCTTGGTTTTACGGGTGATAACGATGAGTTCATGGAGGAGCTTGAAGACCGGCTAACGGCGTCGGATATCGGTGCCCGAACTGCCATGGAGCTTGTGGATACCTTACGAAACGGGCGCTATGGGAACCGGTTGAGGGACCCGGCCATATTGCTTGAAGCACTAAGTGGACAGCTGCTACCGGTCCTGAAAGAGACCGCCCTTGAGCCGGTGCCCGGTGAGCTCAATGTGCGGTTGGTACTTGGAGTGAATGGAGTGGGTAAGACAACCACGATTGCTAAGCTGGCCTCACATTATGCCTCACACTATAAACTCTCCGGTGTTGTGCTGGCCGCAGCCGATACATTCCGTGCCGCGGCGGTAGAACAGTTAGGCTTGCATGGAGAGCGGCTTGGGCTCCGAGTGGTCAAACAGGGCAGCGGTGCTGATCCGGCTGCAGTGGTGTACGACGCCATTAGTAGCGCCACGGCACGTGGTGATGACATGGTAATTGCCGACACCGCTGGCCGCATGCATAACCGCACTAATCTGGTGGCGGAACTTGGCAAGATTGACAAGATCATCCGCAGGGCATGTGATGAGTCGCGCTACCGGAAAATTCTTGTCATTGATGGAACCACAGGTCAGAATGGTTTGCGGCAGGCCGAAACCTTTCACGACGCGGTCGGCCTCGATGCTGTCGTGTTGGCCAAGTATGATTCAAGTTCGCGCGGTGGGGTGTTGGTGCCGATCGCGAGAGAGCTTGGAATTCCGTGTGCTTTTCTTGGCAATGGCGAGGGGTATAACGACCTCATTCCTTTCAATTCGCAACGTTACATAGCGGACCTCCTGGAGGTGCGGTGAAGATTACCGGCACAGCACTGCAACGTTCGACTCGGCACCACTCCGACACAATTGCGTGCATCGGAATTATTGCGTTTGGACTTCTCCTTACCGGCGCATTGTCCCCGCCTACCATTGCGGCGCAGGGGCTGTTTCGGAGTAATCCTGCGGCAATGCGCCTTGAGTCTATTACTCAAGGTGAACGTGACCAACATCGATATGTGATTGAGATCGACAGGACTGGTGGAGGTGAGTCTGAGCGCTTTTTTGACAATGGCGAACTTATTCATGAAACGCAGCGACTCCTCGGTCCTGCGGGTACTTTAAGAGAAGAACAGTACCGCGGCGGCGAACTCGTAGCGCTGCGACTGCTGGACTCAGAAGAACGATACATTTCGGAGGAACTCTTTTCGGCAGGGGAGCTCATCGAGCGGCGAGAGTTTCGATACAGTGAAAACATGCTTGTAGAGACGCTAATCTTCGATGCCGGTGGCGAGTTAGCGCGAAGGGATGAGTTCACGTACGGGCCTAAAGGTAGAGTTAGGAAGGTGCGGACGATTGACAGCAGCGGGAAGATACGCGATACCCACTATGCGGCGCTTGACGGGCGTTTGCTCGAGGAGTATCACGGAGGGCTGCGTAGAGACATTCGCGTGCGGTATGACGAGCATGGCCGGACCATTGATGAAGTTGAGTACGTCGGCAGCGACCGTCGCGTAAGTACGTCCTATACCTATGACTCCGCAGATGACCGTGTGCCTTCTCGGATCCGTGAGCTTGACCACGAACGCGACCGGGAGACGGTGTGGATCTATACCACAAGCGGTGATATCCTTGAGGAGCGTGAGTATCAGTCCGGCAGTTTTCAGCGCGGGTTTGCGTACATGTACCGCAACGAACTACTTGTGGAGCGCGAGGGTCTTGGTCTTTCGGCAGGAACACGAGAGTTCTATGAATACAACGAAGATAATGAGTTACAGGAAGTGCGGTATCTGATCAACGATGAACTACAGCGAGAGCGGCGCTACGTGGATGTGGATGAGTATATCGATGTTTTCTATCGTGACGGTGACAAAGTTTTGCGTACCTACTACCGTGACGACCGACGTTTGCGAGAGGAAGTTCTCCAGGACGGCCGGGTTGTTCGGACACGGGAGTTTGAGTGAGTAAATTTGGTGCCAAGCCGGGTTTCGGTTCTAAGGGGTGGTCCCCACGCTGGGCCTGGATGTTCTTTGTTGCCCAACGGCATTTTCGCACTCGTCGGCAAGAAAAGGGCTACACCGCATCAATTCTTTCGGTGAGTGGTATTGCGGTTGGGGTTATGACGTTGACTGCAGTGCTTGCCGTCATGAACGGCTTTCAACTTGACACTATTGAGGATATCCTTGAGATCAACTCGTATCACCTGCGCATTGAAGCCGTCGAACTTTCGAATGAGGTATCCCCGCTTGACCTGAGCCGACGGACTGGTGTTCGTACCGTGCTGCCGTTTATTGAACTGCAGACCATAGCGCGGGGTTTCTTCGAGGAGCCGCAGGGCGTTGCGAAATCCACGTGAGGTTGAGTTCCAGGTGCGTGGAATTTTCTACAGTGGGTTTCTTGAGTATGACCGTTCATGGGGTTTCATTTCGTTGCAGGAAGCTGAGTCAATGTTTGGCGCCGGTGACGACCTCATCTGGGGAATCAAGCTCAACGACCGCTTTAACGATGTCCGAATGCGTGAGCAGATTGCCGAGGTTCTGGGAATTGGTACCGCACAGATAATGTCTTGGAGGGACTTTAACCGAGCTATTTTTGGAGCATTGCGGGTTGAGAAGACGGTGCTGATGTTTCTCATTGGGCTCATTTTTTTAGTAGTCGCGGTAAATATTTATCAGGCACTTCGGCGCAGTGTTGTGGAACGCGCGGAGGAGATTGCGGTACTCAAAGCTCTGGGCGCTCCACCACGGGCGGTCCAACTGGTCTTTGTTGTTGAGGGTCTTATGATTGGGGTTCTGGGGGCGTTCATCGGGACGGCATTAGGGCTCTTTGTTTCGCAAAACATCAACGGTGTTTTTGCCGTCGCAGAACTCGCTCTCGGTGGGCTTGCCGTGGTAGGATCATTAGTAGGTGGTGGTGGGGCATCTCCGGTCTCGTTCTTCTCACCGGAGCACTTTTATATCATGGAAGTGCCTAGTCACATGTTATTTAGCGAGGTGCTTGGTGTATTTACTACCGCGGTAGCCTCGGCTGCCGCAGCCGGATATTTTGCCTCACTCCGTGCCGCCTGGATTAAGCCAGCCGAGGTGCTGCGAGATGAGTAGCGGCAAGGTGCGTTACGCTAAAGGTAGACCGCAGTTTCCATGTAGTGTAAGGACGGTTGGTTAGCATGCTTGAACACTCACACAAACAAGAATTCACCAAGCGAAGCGAGAGTTTGGTTGAACTGAAAGACGTAGGTAAGCGTTTTCTTTCGGGTAGTGAAGACCTGGTCATTCTCAACTCTATAGATCTGCAACTACCGGAGAGACTCGTAACTGTTATAACCGGCGAGAGCGGCTGCGGCAAGACTACGCTATTGAACATCATTGGGGGTCTTGAAACTCCAAGTTCGGGTTCGGTGCAGGTCTCCGGGTATGCAGTGCAGGCTTTGGATGAGGACGGTCTTACCGAGTATCGGCGGCAAGTTGTCGGTCTTGTTTTCCAGTTTCATTACTTATTAAAAGATTTCAATGCCCTTGAAAATATTCTGTTGCCGGGTTACATGGCTGGCCTCACGCTAAATGCCGCACGTGAACGGGCTGCTCATCTGCTGGACCAGGTTGGATTGAGCGCGCGGGCCGAACACTATCCAACCCAACTTTCGGGGGGTGAGCGCCAACGAATTGCACTGGCACGCGCCCTCATGAATGATCCCGCTATCGTACTTGCAGATGAGCCGACTGGGAATTTAGATGAACGCAACAGTCGTGCTGTGCAGGAGACACTTTTTGAGCTTGTGCGTAGTTTCGGCAAGACGCTGATCATGGTTACTCACGATGCAGGCATTGCGGCACTGGGCGATCGACGTTTCCATCTTGAGCAAGGCAGTTTGTACACCGCATGAGAGTTGCAGCTTCTCTTCTCATTGCACTGCGGTATCTCTTTGGTGTCGGTCTTGGTAAAGGAGCCCGGATTCGTTCGGCCGTCCTTATTGTAGCGCTTAGTTTGGTTCCGCTGGTTGTGGTGCTTCAGGTTGCCGATGGCATGATTGCAGGAATTACGGCGCGGTTCATTGAAGCTGGCACCTACCATGCTCAGGCTGTTATGTCACCGCGCCTTTCCGCGAATGAAATTGAAGTACTGCGGCGTGAAGCCCTCGATGTGTCGGGGGTGCGTACTGTCTCGGTGGAGCGCCAGGGTTTGGGGCTTTTACAGACACCTACCGGGCGCTCTGGAGTTACGGTGCGCGCGGTATCACCGGAGTTGTATCGTGAAGATCTTGGCTTTGCGAAGTACGTTGAGGTTCGCGAGGGTGCCTTTGACCTTGATGAAGCCAACTCAATCGTAATAGGTGTTGATCTCGCTTCCAGGTTTGATCTTTCGGTGGGGGATAATGTTCGCATTGTAACCGTTCGACCGAGTCCGGCAGGAGGTTTTTTGCCGCGCCCGGCGAGCTTTGTAGTAAAGGGAGTTGTCGCAACAGGGTATCAAGAGCTTGATCGACTGTGGGTGTTTATACCTTTTGAACGTGGGCTTGCACTGCTTTCTGAAGGGGTTGCCCATCAGATTCTGGGGGTAAAGGTCGACGAGCCGTTTGAGATCCCGAATCCCTTGTATAGCCCAAACGCGGTCCTCCACGGCATTGCCGGTGTGCTGGGAGTGGAAACCGAAAGCTCAAGTAGTACAGCTTTGAGTAAGATCGCGAACCGTTTAGGTACAGATGTGCGGGTATTTAGCTGGTACCAACTTGAACAGTCGCGCTATGTTTCTTTTCAGACTACAAAGAATTTGTTGATTTTTATCATGTTCCTAATCGTGTGCGTTGCGGCTGTGAACGTTTCCTCGGCGCTTGTCTTAATGGTGCTGGAAAAAGAGCACGAGATTGCAATTTTAAAAAGCACCGGAGCATCTCCTCGCGGTATTGTATTGATATTTCTTTTTGCTGGGTTTGTCTCCGGCGTATTTGGAGCGATGCTGGGAATGGCAGTTGGTATTCTGGCGGCCATTAACATTAACACGGTACTGCGCCTTATTGAGTTAGCGGTGAATGGTGTTGTATATCTTAGCAGCCTGTTTGCGGCACCTTTTGTCGGGCGCAGATTCAGCTCGGTTGAACTTTTGACTGCCGAGTTTTATCTTGAAGAGATACCGATCGCGCTGCAGCCCGCCGAGTTGATACTTGCTGCAGTGCTGACGGTTCTTTTGTCTACGCTGGCTTCGTACTTTCCTGCACGTCGCGCTGGTGCTATTCGTCCCATTGAGGTCATTCGGCGCTATTAGATGGTGCTCACCTTACCGGCCGCTTGAGTGGTCATGATTTCTTTTATAAGAATCGCTACACTATCTTCATAGGAGAAGAGCATGAAATGTCGCAGCTGCGGTGCACCTCGCGCCGCTGTCAAGGTTCACCTAAGTGCTGGACCAGAAGCGCAGGAAATACATCTCTGCAAGAGCTGCGCGAGCGAACTTGGAATCTCGGCTCGTGACACTGCCTATACTCCCGGTGAGCTGTACTCGGTTTTGTTGCGTGGTACCGCTGTTGGTGACGACACCGAGAGCCGCTTGATTTGTCCGGGATGTATGCGCAGCTATGATGATCTGCGGCGCACCGGACGTGCTGGGTGCCCGGAGTGTTACGAGGTTTTCGAACGCCAAATTGCAGCAGTACTGTCGCGTTCTACCCCTGAACAGTCACATCAAGGACGCATACCTCGACGACTTGCGCCCTACAAGTCGATTTTCTTTGACAAACCTCGCATACAGGGTGAGATTGAGGCTGCAGTTGCTGCTGAGAACTACGAGGAAGCTGTTTTCCTCCGCGATCGACTCAGACGCTTTGACGAGATCGGCTTTATGAACGACACAGCCCAGGAGCCGCCGGAGTGATAATTCGCAGTGACGCGCCACGAACAGACAGCTGGTTCACCGGCTCCGGCCCAGACGACGATGTCGTTGTGTCATCGCGCGTTCGATTGTCGCGAAATATTGATGGATTCCCCTTTCCCGCGTCTTTGGCACCCGAAGAGACGGCCGAGGTTCAAAGAAAAGTGGAAAGAGCTGTCGAGGCATCTCCTACGGTCTTTCGCGCTCCACACCTTGGGGGTGTTGGAACCCTTGAGCGCCGCATTTTCGTTGAACGGAATCTTTTGTCGAGTCCGCCAGCTGCATTTCCGGACTCCGCAGTTTATCTAAGTAGTGATGAAAGCTTGGCTGTCGTGCTGAACGAACAAGACCACGTCAGGATTGTTTCGTTTCAGGCTGGTAATCGTTTGGAAGCGGCATACGACGCGGCGGATTGCTTGGACGGCGAGCTTGAAGACCAGCTTGGTTATGCAGTTTCGCTGCGATGGGGCTATTTAAGCAGCGAAATCAAAAATAGCGGTACGGCAATGCGCGTCTCGGCTATGTTACATTTGCCAGCATTAACCGAGTTGGGAGAGCTTGCGGAGGTCGTGGAGGCAAACTTTCCACCCGAGATTGGATTGAAACGCTTTCCCGATGCCGACGGAAGATCGCGTGCAGCCATGTTTTTGTTGTCAAACAAGGTGACTTTGGGACTTTCGGAAAGATCCTTGATTGATTTGCTTGAAGATTGCCTTGTCATGTTGGTACATTATGAGAGGACAGCAAGAGAACGCCTGCTTGGGGAACGATCCGAGGAGGTGAACAGAGCCGTTCAGGCTGCCGTGGCGCGGCTTTCCGGCGTCAATGAGCTTTCAGATGAAGAGCTCTTTGAGCTGCTCTCGCTACTTCGGTTTGGAATAGCCGCCGGTCTTTCGACCCGGGTTTCACTAACCGATGTGACCACGTTGTTCTTCACCGGGCAGCGTTCACATGTAATCAGGTTAATTTCCGAAGCCGATAAATTGGAAATAGACGAAGAAGAGGTTAATAAGCGGCGGGCTAGACTTGTTAGAGAAACTCTAGATCAAGTGTAACCCTGTCGAGGAGGATTGATCGATGTTTAAAGGTTTAACACAACGAGCGCAAAAGGTTCTGACAATCCTCGCGCAAGACGAAGCAAAGCGGTTCCATTCAGATCAGCTTCTGCCAGAACACATCATTTTGGCGCTCCTGAAAGAGGGCGGAGGCCTTGGATTTAAGGCACTTGAAAAAGTGAGCATTGAGCCACAGAAGATGATTGTAGAAATTGAGAACTCAATCCCGCGCAAGCGGGGTGGATTTATACTTGGTGACGTTCCACCATCTCCGCGAGGTCGAAAGGTGCTTGAGGACTCAGCCGAGGAAGCACGAAACCTTGGCCACGAGTATATTGGAACTGAACATTTGCTTCTCGCGTGTGGTAGAGAGAGCGATGGCGAGACAGCAAAGTATATTTCCAAGCTGGACATAACCATTGAGATGCTACGTGACGTAATTGCCGAGCTCTCGGGAGGTACGTCGGGCTCTCAGGGGGCCGAACCGCAGACGCAGGCGCAAACGGCAGGTGCGCAATCACCTGGCGCAAAACGAAAGCCGGGCCAGAGTCAACAACAGAAAAAGACCACCCCGACCCTAGACGAGTTTTCACGCGACCTTACCCAGTATGCTCGTGACAAGAAGCTCGACCCGGTTGTAGGCCGAGACCGTGAGATTGCACGGGTTATACAAATTCTCGCGCGCCGAACCAAGAATAATCCGGTGCTCATTGGTGAACCCGGTGTTGGCAAGACCGCTATAGTTGAAGGTCTTGCACAGAGCATTGTAGACAACACCGCCCCTGACGTCTTGCTCGGCAAGCGCGTAATGACGCTCGACTTAGCTGCGCTCATTGCCGGTACCAAGTATCGTGGTGAGTTTGAGGAACGGCTGAAGAGGGTGATGAAAGAAATTGTCGCTGCTGGTAACGTCATTATCTTCATTGACGAGCTCCACACCATTATTGGTGCCGGTGGTGCAGAAGGGGCAGTTGACGCTTCGAACATGCTCAAGCCTGCTCTTTCGCGCGGTGAAATGCAGTGCATAGGTGCTACAACACTGAATGAGTACAAGAAATACGTGGAAAAAGATGCCGCGCTTGAGCGTCGCTTCCAGAGCATTTACGTAGAGGAACCCTCGGTGGAGGAAACGATGGAAATCCTTCGTGGGATTAAGACACGCTACGAGGATTATCACAACGTATCCTACACCCCGGGGGCACTTGAGCTTTCGGCTATACTTTCGAGGCGTTATGTTGCCGACCGCTTTTTACCGGATAAAGCAATAGATTTACTTGACGAGGCAGGTGCACGGAAGCGAATTAATAACAGCGTCCGCCCTGCTGAGTTGGCGGACATTGAAGCTCAGATAGAGAAGCTTAATGCAGAAAAGCTGGCCTTGGTTAACTCTCAGAATTATGAACGCGCCGCGGCAATCCGTGACGAGGTGAATCAGCTGAAAGAGAAAATGGAAGAGGTTAAGAGTCAGTGGAAAGTCACTCTAAAGACCGAGCAAAACGTGGTTGACGGACGGGATGTACAGTATGTGCTGGCCGAGATAACCGGCATTCCGCTGGCTCGTTTGGCACAGAGTGAGAGTGATAAGCTGTTACAGATCGAAGACGAGCTCCACCGAACGGTGATTAGCCAGGATGAAGCAATTGCAGCGGTAGCTTCCGCTATTCGAAGGTCTCGAACCGGACTCAGCGCACCTGAGCGGCCACTTGGGTCTTTCATTTTTCTAGGGCCGACCGGTGTCGGGAAGACCTTGTTGGCCAAGACGCTGGCCGAATTCATGTTCGGTAGCGCACAGAACTTGGTGCGCCTTGATATGTCGGACTTCATGGAAAAACACAATGTTTCTCGACTCGTAGGTGCGCCTCCCGGATATGTCGGCTACGACGAAGGGGGGTTACTCACCGAGAAGATACGGCGCAAACCGTACAGCGTAATCCTGCTTGATGAAATTGAGAAAGCGCATCCGGATGTTTTTAATATCTTGCTCCAGGTGCTGGAGGAAGGTGAGTTGCAGGACAATCTTGGCCATACGGTAAGCTTCCGCAATACCATTCTCATAATGACCTCAAACGCCGGTGCTCGTGAGATATCACGTGAGTCTATGGTCGGTTTTCAGACCGGACGAGAGTTGCTTGAGTACACCGAGATAAAGAGCTCGGCTATGAACGAACTTAAGCGCATGTTCCGCCCGGAGTTTGTTAACCGCATTGACGAGATTGTGGTGTTTCACAGCCTTGCAATGGCCCAAATTGCCAGCATCCTTGAAATCCTTCTTGGAGAGGTGCAAAAGCGGCTGGCCGACAAAGATATTACCCTCGAGGTCAAGAAGCCGGTAAAGGACTATCTTATTGAGACGGGATATGACGTGAAGTATGGCGCACGACCATTGCGACGCGTGATTCAGCGCGAGATAGAGGACCCACTTTCCACTGAACTGCTTCGTGGACGTTTCGACGAAGGAAATCATATTGTGGTGACGATGCGCAAAGGTAAAATCCACTTTCAGTTAAAGGCGAGCAAGCCTAAGCCGAAAGAGCTACCGGTACCGACGAACTAAGATACACTGGTTGCATTTCCTGCAAAACGGGGCATCCGAAAGGGTGCCCCATGTTATGCCCCTTTACTTTCTGTGGAATACTTCGATATATAGTACATGACACCTATGGCGAAATCACCGACCAAACCGACCCCTCGCTCTAAGCGCTCAGGCGCGGATGCAGGCGGCAATGAATACGACGAAAGCAAGATTAAGACACTTAGTTCTCTGGAACATATCCGGCTGCGCACAGGTATGTACATTGGGCGGTTGGGCGACGGTAGCAATCTGGATGATGGGATTTATATCCTACTGAAAGAGGTGCTAGATAACAGCATTGACGAGTTTATCATGGGGCACGGCTCGAGCGTCGAGGTTAAATTCAAGGATAATCTGGTTATGGTGCGAGACTACGGGCGCGGCATTCCCTTAGGTAAGGTGGTAGAGTGTGTTTCGGTCATTAACACCGGAGCTAAGTACAACGACGAGGTCTTTCAGTTCAGCGTCGGGCTCAACGGAGTCGGCACCAAAGCGGTTAATGCTCTTTCGGAACACTTTCGGGTAGTAGCTTTTCGTGACGGTAAGTTCAGCGAGGCGGTGTTTCAGCGTGGTGCTCTGGTATCAAAGAAGCAGGGGGCTTCCGCAAAACACAAGAACGGAACCTATGTCGAGTTCTGGCCGGACCCGGAAATTTTTGGTGAGTTTGAGTTTAACCGCGAGTTCATTGAGCAACGGCTTTGGAACTATGCCTATCTCAATGCAGGGCTGACGATAAAGTTTGACGGTTCGGTCTATAAGTCTGAGCGCGGCCTTTATGACTTGCTTGATGCTGAGATTGGTGCTGAGCGCATGTACGATATTGCCCACTATAAAGGCAAACACCTTGAGTTTTCGTTTACGCACACCGAAAACTACGGCGAAACCTATTTTTCTTTTGTCAACGGACAGTTCACTAGCGACGGTGGAACCCATCAGAGTGCCTTCCGCGAGGGCCTCCTTAAGGGTGTGAATGAGTTCTTCCAGAAGAACTACTCCGGGATTGATGTTCGTGAGGGTATAGCCGGTGCAATTGCCGTTAAACTGCAAAATCCTGTCTTCGAGAGCCAAACAAAGAACAAGCTAGGCAATACAGAGGTGCGTACTCCTATTGTGAACGAGGTGCGTACAGCCATTGTAGACTTCCTGCACAAGAACAAAACTGCCGCGACACGAATGTCGACAAAAATTGCGCATAATGAACGCTTGCGCAAGGAACTGACAGCAGTTCGCAAAGAGGCACGTGAGGCCGCAAAAAAAATCGCGCTCAAAATTCCTAATCTGCGTGACTGCAAGTTTCATTTGCATGATGGGACCAAAGGAGAGAACAGCACCATCTTCATTACCGAGGGGCAGTCGGCTTCCGGTTCTATGGTTTCGGCCCGAGATGTATACACACAGGCAATCTTCTCACTGCGTGGCAAACCTCAGAACGTCTATGGAGAAAAGAGGGCGGAAATCTATAAGAATGAAGAGCTGTACAACATGATGATGGCTCTTGGAATTGAGGAAGATGTAGAGGGGCTGCGCTACGGCCGGATTGTTATTGCTACCGATGCAGATCACGACGGCTTCCATATACGAAACCTGCTCTTGACCTTCTTTTTGAACTACTTTGAAGATCTGGTGGTGGCAAATCGGGTCTATATTCTTGAGACGCCACTGTTCCGGGTGCGAAACAAGCAGGTGACACGGTATTGTTATTCTCCTAAGGAGCGCGATGAGGCGTTGCAGGCGGTTTCAAACGCCGAAATCACCCGCTTTAAGGGTCTTGGCGAGATTTCTCCTAAGGAGTTTGGGCAGTTTATTGGGGAAGATATTCGGCTGGTCCGAGTGAGCATTAAGGCCCTCAAAGGCATTCACGATACACTTGGCTTTTTTATGGGGAAGAACACTCCCGACCGCCGTAACTTCATTATGGACAACTTGATATAGCACCGGCTAACGGAGACAGAGTTCGTGGCGTATGTAACTTCACTCTTTGAACACAACTTTCTTGAGTACGCATCTTATGTTATCAAAGATCGGGCAATACCGGACTTGGGTGACGGGCTCAAGCCGGTGCAACGGCGTATTCTGCATTCGCTGTTTGATATGGACGACGGCAAGTTCCACAAGGTTGCAAATGTTGTCGGGCACTGCATGAAGTATCATCCCCATGGTGATGCATCAATTTACTCGGCCTTGGTCGTGCTGGCCAACAAAGAGCTGCTCATTGATAAGCAGGGGAACTTTGGCAATATAGCAACCGGTGATGACGCCTCGGCTGCGCGCTATATTGAGTGTCGTGTTCTTCCTTTTGCTAAAGAGACCCTGTATAACCCCGAGCTCACCGAGTATGAGCCCTCGTACGACGGACGCAACAAGGAACCGATGGTGTTCCCCTCCAAGTTGCCGTACGTGTTGCTTTTGGGTGCCGAGGGCATTGCAGTCGGCATGTCGACCAAGATCTTGCCGCATAACTTGCTGGAAACCATAGAGGCCATGAAGGCCGCGGTTCGCGGTGACGCTTTCACCTTGTATCCGGACTTCCCCGGCGGAGGATTACTTGACGTTTCTGGATATGAGGATGGACAAGGCAAGGTGCTGGTGCGGGCGCGCCTTGATACCTCGGATGCAAAGAGGATCGTCATTCGAGAACTGCCCTTTGGGTCGACGACCGAAAGCCTCATCGCATCTATAGAGGCGGCAGCGCGCAAGAACAAGATCAAGATTGCCTCGATATCGGACTTTACAACTGAGAACGTAGAAATTGAAATAAAACTGGCCCGTGGCATTCATACTCAAGAAGTAGTTGAAGCGCTCTATGCTTTCACCGACTGTGAGTATGCCATATCGGTGAACTTGCTGGTGATTCAGGATCGAGCTCCGGTCTCTCTTACCGTGACCGCGGTTATTCAGTATCAGGCCGGGCGCCTAACCGAGATCCTCAAACGAGAGCTTGAAATTGAGCAGGGCCGGTTGCGAGATCGGCTTCACGCGCGCACCTTAGAGCAGATCTTCATTGAGGAGCGCATTTACAAAGACATTGAAGAGCAGACGACAAGTGATGCGGTCACCCAGGCTGTATTCGACGGCCTCCGGCCTTTTCAGGCTCAAATCAAGCGTACCGTGACTGAAGAGGATATAGAGCGTCTGTTAAAAATAGCTATCCGGCGTATATCGCTGTACGACATCAATAAAGCCAAACGCGAGATGCGCGAGATTAAGGACCGGCTTGCCGAGATTAAGGAGCAGCTTTCAAATCTTCGGGCATACACCCTTGCCTATCTCGATGCCTTGGGCCAAGGCTTTGCTGAGTCCTTCACCCGTAAGTCCGAGATTACTCGTTTTGACAAGGTCGATGTGCGCGAGGCTGCTCAACGAAACCTCAGTTTGCGGTACGACGAAGAAAACGGATATCTGGGGCATGGACTGAGTGGAGGCAAGGTGCTTCTTGAAGCCTCCCCATACGACCGTGTGTTGGTGATACGTTCCGGCGGCATCTACAACGTCATTGATATACCGGAGAAGCTCTTCGTTGGGAAGGGAATGCTATATTGCGGTGCGGCCGATAAGGACTCACTGTCCCAGCT
>JAIVHN010000293.1 GCA_020201015.1 Spirochaeta sp.
CCGGCGAGCGAGCCGCTACACCCGTGCTCACCCCGCAACCAAGCGCACTGCAGTGGGCCTACGAGGACTAACCGGTCACCGGTGCGAGTCAAACCGGCCGGAACCAATTGCTGATCCATCTTGTCCACTTTATGGGGCTATGATACAGTTATGGAATGGATCGCATAACAAAGGCTCTGTACGGAGCCTTGTTGAGCCTGCTCTTCATCCTTATTCTGCCGGTTGCAGCTACTGCTTCACAACCGTTGGTACTGGCAACCGCCGACACCCCGCCATTCTCGGCTCACGACGGTAGCGGGTTCTACGACCATGTTCTGCATGAGACCTTTAGCCACATGGACATAGAGCTTGAGATTCGGCACTTACCTTCAGAACGAGCACTTCACGATGCCAATTCAGGCAGACTTGACGGGGAGTTTGGTCGCATTGAGGCAATTGGTACCTTGTACCCCAACCTACGCATGGTTCATGAACCACTCGCAATCTGGGAGTTCAGTGCCTTTGTCCGTGCGGGCGACAGAACACCGGCAGATTTCAACGAGCTTGGCGATTACCACGTTGGGTATATACGGGGTTGGAAGATTTACGAGGAAAATGTAACCGAGACGCACTCCCTGAGCATAGCCGCATCTGAGCAGCAGCTCTTTACCATGCTCCAAGCAGGCCGCATAGAGGTGGCGCTGTACAACAAGTTGCGGGGTTTGGCTTGGATCGCGCGCAACCCTTCCGCTGACATCATGCTTGCACCGGAACCGCTCGCGGTGCGGCCCATATACCTGTTTCTACACCACCGCCACGCCGACCTTATTCCAGAGCTTGAAACAGCGTTGCGGTCAATCAAGACCGACGGTACCTATGATCGTTTCTACCGCGAGCCTCTTGGGCCTGGATCGTGACTCCTACTTTCTCAATGTTTCGTCGTCTCAGCATCTTAGTTGCCGGGACGCTGTTCCTCACGGCCGCCTTAGTTGTGACAATCACGGTGTGGAACCAGTACCAGCTCGAGCAGCGTCTGCAAGAGCGTGAAATAGCCCGCGTGGAGCAGAATATAGTACCGGTTGTTTCGTATCTTGTCTGGGTCTTCAACACCGAGCAGACGGTCCAGATTGCCGACAGCCTTTCGCAGATGGCAGGCGTTGCTGAGGTCATTGTTGACATTACAGATGGCCAGGTCATTTATGCCTCCTCGGTCTCGGCCAAAGAGGCCCGCACAGCAACCCGCACCGTGCGGTGGGAGCTCACTCACATACGGGGAGAAGAGGAGTTGCAACTGGGGCACATGAGCATTTCCTTCCTGCCACCACGGCAGTCACTCTTTGCAGGAACTCAGCTCGTAGTTACGTTGGTACTGCAACTTATTGCCCTCTTCATTCCTATTATTCTCTTTGTTGCAGCCCTGCGCCAAATCGTGTCACGGCCCTTACAGCGACTTGCTTGCGATATGTCCAAGGTTGAGCTTGCTCAAGAGCTTCCGCAGTGGTGGGGTGTTGCCGAGAGAAAGGATCACTGTTTTGAAAGTAGTAGTGTACGGCAAACAATAAGCCAGGCGTCTGTGCGTATCCAACAAGAGATACAGGAACGCTTACGCACCGAGGCTATGCTCACCGCATCTCTGGATGAGAAGATAATCTTGCTGCAAGAAGTGCACCATAGGGTCAAGAATAACCTGCAACTCATGGCTAGCCTCATTGCGCTGCAGCGTCAAGCCGTTTCGGACTCGACTGCTCACGGCGTACTGGAGGCAACCGAAGGCCGAGTCATTACTATGTCTTTGGTCCATGAGTTGTTATACAGAGAACAAAACTACGCCGCAATTGACCTTGCACACTATCTACGTGATGTAACGCATCTCACGGTGCTACCCAAGCCAGCAGGAAATGGAAGTATTGTGCTTGAGCAGCGGCTCGAAACCTGCCATATAGGTCTTGATGTTGCCATTCCCGTTGGACTGATTACGAATGAGCTCCTAAGTAACGCAGCCAAACATGCATTTGTTGGTGCTGCAAACGGAACCATTTGGGTGTCTATACGCAGCACTGAAGACACGCTAGTGCTCACCGTTGAAGACAACGGCTGCGGTCTTCCGCCAGACTGGAGAGATCACACACAGGGGAGTCTTGGCCTCCTCATTGTTGAGTCTCTTTGCCACCAACTCGGCACCGAACTTGAGCAGGTGCCTCGTGAGCGCGGTACCTGCTTCACCATCACTATTCCAGCACGTGAAGCAGGCAGCACCCCGCATACCTAAGCTACCAGCCCCAGGTTCCATGGCCGCCTTTGAACGGGCCCTGGATATTTGGGGTAATCCAGCCGCCGTAAAAATCACCTTCTTGCGGCTGCACCTCATAGCCGTCGACAATGCAGCGCTCCATCTTGCTGGGGTAAAAGGCATAGTATCCGGCAATGGGCATGAAGGCTGAGCCGGGTCCACGGTAGGTCCAGACCGCTCGTTGCGCGGACTTTCCCCCCACCACAAGATTAAAGTAAGACGCCGCCCCTTTCCATTCGCAGTTGCTGCTTCCCGATATCGCCTTGAGCAGATCCTCCCGAATATCCTCAGGTGGAAAGTAATAGACCGGTGGGTGCGATGTCTCGAGCACCCGCAGCGTAGCCGTGCTCAAAGCGACCTGGATCCCCCCAAACCAGACCTCCACGGTTTCCTTACTTGGATCGATACGTGGGGGGCGTGGATAGTCCCAAACTGATTCCTGTACGCGTGTATTCATACCTAAAGGATACGTCCACGAGCGGCCAAGCGGCAATCTGGAACGGTACTCGGATACGTGGGTCGCTACCAGGTTGATAATTCGAACTTCAGCACGCTTTTTGTGCCGTTTCTGTCAGTTAAGGCAACCACCTCAAACAAGTTGTCGGTGATGTTTTGCAGGAGGGCTTTTTGCTCTTGAAGCTCAATCTCAAACTTTTTACGCTCGGTAATGTCACGGTAAAACGCGACAATCTTATCTTCCCCTCCGCCAAGAAACAAGGCTGTAACCGCACATTTCACAGTAAGCATCGTTTACATCCACAACGCTTCCGTTCATATCCATGACGCAGAACCCGTCTTGGGTCGTTTTCAAAATTGAACGAAGGTAGTCCACAGTGTGAGAGGAGAGAAAAACCACAGGGATATCTATCTCATTGAGAATCTGCCGAGAAGCTTCCGTCCCGTCAATGCCGCCACCCAGGTCACTATCCATGAGGACGAGATCGGGGCGCGAATCTACATTTAGGGCGGCTGCTACTGCAGCTTCACCAGTGAGGACGTGAACAACAACATAGCCGCTCTTCTCTAACCGCTGCTTTTCAGCCATAGCAAGGAGTGCTTCATCTTCAACAAGGAGAATGGTTTTCTTACGTTCGTCGCCCATGCCTTAACCCGTATTGTTGTACTGCTACGGTGAACTAAAGGTAAAGCCAATGAAAGTAAAGTTTTTGGTAACCTAATTCGCCCAGTCAGTATGGAAGAAAACCCATCTCTGCATTGTCCATTAGTTCACACGTAGATCTCAAGTACAAACGCTTGGTAGGCTTGGTGGAAATGTCTCCTTGACCTGAATAAAATTTTATGCAGAAACTGAACTTGTCAAAGCTGGACGGCTGGAGGAGAGGTCACTTTATGAATCACACCAATAGAGAGAATCTGGAACAGCGGTTTGACGATGGTGAGAACGTACTCGACTACTTCGAGACGAATATCGTTCTGAGCATTGACCGCCTGGCAGACTTGGCGACACTGCTCAACTTGTCTGCGCTTGCACGAGAAACCAACCTCAATGTTCAGACACTCCAAACCAAGATCAGACGCAGGACTCCTCTCACAGGTGATGAAACTCGACGCATCATTGAAGCGCTGAAACGTTATCACCTGACCACTGTTCAATAGATTAGGCATGTCCCCGGCTACGCTCCTTCTCATAGGGCCCGAATGAGGGTGCTTGCCAAGCGTCGTGAGCATCTGCTTGCTGTCTATGTTGCGCAGCTGCCTCTCGGCGATCATGCGAGACGCTCCGGCTCCCCGTTCCCAAGGAAGTCCCGGGCAAAGAAAACTCCGGAATAAGGGCAAGTGATTTTCGGCAACAGAAAGGCTTTAGGCAGAGATAGAAATATCGATTATTGTAGTTGTAGTTGGTGCGGGAACCCGGGTCACGTGCCAACCTAAATAAGCCCGGTTTCCCTTATCTTTTTCTTCGAGTCTCAAACACAGTTCTTCGGTCATTTCCCTTCTTTTCTTACTGAATACTCCGGGCTTCAACAAACGACCTCATGCCACTCTTGCAAGGCGTCCTCGCTCTCGGAGCTTCTTGACGAAGCGGCTATCACTATCAAGATCTACGAGATCAAAAGGATGATCAAGAATACCAAGCAACTCACCGTATGTACGGAAGACCTTTTCGGAGGCAGTCCAGCGACCGCCAGGTCAAGATCGGATGGCTCATGATCTCGTCTCGGATCTATCATAGAGCCGAAGACATAGATCTCCTTAGCCCCGAAGGCACGAAGTAGTTCGGTGGCCTTCATAAGGTCGGAGCGGAAGTCTTCTGGAATCACGTCTACACTGAAATCCATTCGTATCTCCAGCTTCACTTTAGTGCGAACTCTGTTTGTTGTCCATTGGCTCACACATCTCGGCTCGTGCTGCTCCATCACTCCCGACATCGTCCCCACACTTCTCAGGTTCCAATACATAGAAAGGCAGACCTCATTGTTCAGACACTCCAGACCAAGATCAGTGCCCCCGATTGCGCTCCTTCTCGTAAAGCTCGTCCATGTAGGTGTCTACGCTGGCGAGCACGCGGTCGTTGGTCTTTTCCCAGACGCGGCGCACGCTCTTGAGCGTCATGTTCTTGATCTCCGGGAGCATGTCGCTCTCCTCCACCTCACGCAGTTTGTTGGTCAACATGTTGCCAGCGCGGATGAGGGTGCTTGAAATCTCCTCGGAGTGATCCAGACCAATCTCCTTCATCATCTGCAGCTGCTGCGCCTCCAGGTACATGATGGCCTTCTGCGCCTCGAGGGTTATAGACTTGGCCTCTACATCCTTGCGCGCAAGCAGATAGTTCTCGTAGCTATCAAGGTGGTGGCTGATCTCCTTCTGCTTGGCCAGAAAGACCGCACGCATCAGCTGCCTGCGATAGCGGCGCTTGTCAAGCGTGGTTAGCGTCTGGTTGCTGTCTATGTCTTGCAGTTGCTTAGCAAAGTCCTTGTCATTGGTAAGGTCACGCGGACTGTAGCGCTCAAGTGAGCTCGACTCATCAATGGTGCTACGCGATACCTCGTTCTTCTCTGTCCAACCTGCCATCCTGTCCTCCTTCGCCTCCTTGGGCGAGCTGTGTACTGTGTCGATACATCCCGGACTGCGTGCGCAGCCCCAGACTATGCTTCTTGTTTACTGAAAAAGCGCCACTATGGACGCGCTCTAGTCGTGTGAGCCTGTTTCGCCGCAGAATGAGCCCATGCCCGCCCTCCTGCGACCCTGACCCTAAGGCAAGAAAGAGTGTTAGGGCGATGTCGTAGGCGCTGAGACTTGCAAGCTCTGCGGCAAGCGCCCCGGCCTTACGCCTGCGGCGTGCGGCTACCCAGCACAGTTCCGCCTGGCGGCGGTAGCGTTCAACCTCAACCGCCTGCGGGTAAAGTGAACCGGTAATCTCACCGCCGGGGCCCACACCATAGCGCCGCCGCAGCCAGCTCAGACGCAGCCGCGCAGCCAAAGAAATGCGCCGCTCCTCTGGGGTGCGTCCGGCATAGCCCTGCTGCACAGGCAGCAAGCTCAGACGCAGCCGTGATGCCAGAGACATGCGCCGCTCCTCTGGGGTGCGCCCGGCATAGCTCTGCTGCACAGACAAGAGACGGACTACCGTCGGAAACACTACCGCGCAGCGCCGCCGTGCGCCACGGCCGTCTGCACTCACACCGGCAGCGGTGTAGACATTCTGCAGCACCCAGTCCACCGAGGCGTAGGCTCCCAACACCGCGGCGTCTACCGGGCGCACCCGCACACCCAGATAGCGGCGGCAGATCAGACTCAGGGCCTTGCCCTGGAAGCGACGCACGCGTGCGTCCTGTAGGAGCAGGCCGGGCTGCTTGGTTGCAACATCCGGCCGCAAAGCGGGAAGACCGCCTGCCAGCGGCTGGGTCGCTGGGGTCTGCTCCACCGTCCGCCCCGGCTGCGACAGAGACGGCCGTCCCCGCCACGACCATAGCACCCGCAAAAATTCGCGCTTGGCCTGGCCGAGCTCCCGCAGTCTCAGCCCCGACCCGCTCTCGGTCAGCGGTAGGCGCAGCGCCCAGCAGTAGCGGGCTCCCAGCAGCACAAGCACGCTGAGATTGCGGGTGCTCCAACCCAGCTGCCACAGCCGGGAGCCGAGGCGGGCGCGCGGCACCGCCACCCGGGCAAATAACAGTTCTCGGCGGGCCCTACTCATTGACCACCACCAGACCGTTGTCACGCAGCTCATCGGCTACTCGACGGTAAACGGCAAAGCTGTTTGTGGTGTTGTCCACCGCAACCCGCAGGTAGCAGTTCATTTCATCCGCATAGCGGATATCGGAATTGAACAGTCCCTGAATGTCCTGGATCAATTCCTGCGGTGATGAGTCACGAGTAGTGCCTGCACGGTGCTCTACCGTGTAGGCAGCAGGCCCCAAAATACGAACACTTCCAATGAGCGGCGGCACCTGCTGCTCCGGGCGGCGCCAGCAGGGCACAACACCGTACTGCTTTTCATCTAAGAGCTCCTGCAGAAACACCACCTCGGTCT
>JAIVHN010000133.1 GCA_020201015.1 Spirochaeta sp.
CTTCTATTCTGCTTTGTGGTAGGCAACGCCGATATGCATCTCAAGAACTTCTCTTTGTATTGTCCGGACGATATCTGGGTTCTCGCACCTGCCTACGACCTTCTGCCGACCACGCTCGTTATCCCTGAAGACCACGAAGAAACCGCTCTCTCGCTGAACGGCAAGAAAGCAAAACTCACCCGCCAGGACTTTGCGGCTTGCGGACTATCTGCTGGCCTGGATCCAAAGGCTGTCAACGGACTCATTGACGTGGTTGTGAGCCGTCGCGACCGGCTTGTTTCCGCAATTGAGCAGGCTCCTGTTGACCTGCCGATAGCGGACCGCTGGCTCACGCTGATTGATCAGCGAATTGCCCGTCTTGTGTAGAGCACGCGTGGTGCGCGGGGCGGAAAACACAATTTGCATTGACATGACTATGTATCTAGTTCATTATATAGTCATGTTGATGGTAAACATTCACGACGCTAAGGCACACCTCTCAGAATACCTGAACCGGCTGGAGCATGAGGGCGAGATCGTGTTGTGCAAGCGCAATCAACCGGTGGCCGTAATCCGCCCCGTGGCCGCGCCCGCGAGAAGTCGTGCCATTGGCCTGGAGCGTGAGCAGTTCACGGTACCAGAAGCATTTTTTGAAGCCTTACCGGAAGATCTGCTAAGCCTGTATGACGGGCATGGTTCATGAAGCTTCTGCTCGATACATGTACCTTCTTATGGATTGCCACCGACGACCCGGCGCTATCGCCTGTCGCGAGGCACCTCTTTCTTACTGCTGAGGAAGTGTGGCTGAGTGCCGCATCCTGCCAGGAAATTGTCGTTAAACATAGCCTTGGCAAACTCCCCTTGCCCCAGGCCCCCGCACGTTACATTCCTCGCATTAGAGAGGCTCACGGCATCGCTACAATGCCGGTAGATGAAACCGATGCACTACACATTTCAACCTTGCCAGCACTCCACAAAGACCCATTTGATAGACTCTTGGTCAGCCAGTCAATCTGCAAAGGTTTGGTCATTCTTACGCCTGATCCGCTGATCCAGGCTTACCCTGTGCGTTGGGAGTGGTGAGTTAAGGTTCCTGTTGCTAGGATGGGTGACGCCGGACTCTTTTGCCTTCCCGGCGTAGTTCTTCTGCATACATCACCCTTGTTGAGACATCGACTTCAGCATGTTTGACTAATTAAACTTAGTCTGGTAGACTAATATATATGAAGACGGTGAATACGCATGAGGCCAAAACCCAGCTTTCCCGCATCCTGCAAGAAGTGTCGGAGGGTGAGGTTTACATTATCAGTCGAAATGGGGTGCCGGTCGCAGAGCTTCGCAAACGCGACGAAAAAAAGCGAACAACCGTTGACCCAGTCTTGTCTCGTACGGTTCTCAATTATGATCCCACCGAAGACTTGGCGCATGATGAATGGGGTGAGATAGATTGATCATCCTTGATACGTGTGCGCTGCTATGGCTTGCTCAGGGAGGCGGGCGGCTCACCAAGAAAACGCTCGCGCGAATTGACAAGGAGCTGGTCGTTGCCGTCTCGGCTATTACTGCCTTTGAAATTGCGGTCAAACACGCAAAGGGCAAACTCTCACTTGCTGCTCCTCCCGAAGAGTGGTGGCTCCGCGCCATTGAGCATCATCGGCTTGAGGTAATTTCACTGTCTGCCGAGACGTTGATCCGTGCGACCCGTTTACCGGCAATTCATGGCGATCCGGCTGACCGGTTTATTATTGCAACGGCACTCGAAACATCTGCGCCTGTGGTGACCTCGGATACGCGGTTTGCGGAGTACGGGGTTAGCGTGGTGTGGTAATGCGGCGCAATCAGGCGCTCCAGATTCTTGATGCCTTGGCCGCCGCCACAAAGGTGCCGACCGTCCTCTTTATGGTGAATAGCGCTGGCGGTTCCGCCGCCTACGAAGAAGCCCTTGGTGCAGAGCGTGTCATGTTGGGCTTTCCCTACCCGAGTGGTGAACGTGACGGGCCTGTAATGCGTATGGTACCGGTGAACGATAAAAAGGTCTGGAAGATCGCTGTCGGCGAGGCAGACGGCCGTGTGACTGAGCGTACCTGCCCCGTGGCCGAGGTGCTGCGCAGCATGCGAGGCTACAAGGTGGAGATTCGCCGGGACATGGACGCGTGGCTAAAGAACCACGTAGCGTTGCTCATGACGGCACTCGCGCCAGCAATCTACGCTGCGAATATCGATGTAGGGCGTCTTGCTCGAACTCGAGATCTCCTGGTGCTCTCGGTGCGGGGTATTCGGGGAGCGCGTGGTGTGCACCGGATCGCGACCGGTTCGGTGAGTGATCAGCACGCCGGGATGAGTATGGTCATGGTAGGTGTTGCTGGCGTGGGTTTCAGCAGCCTAAACCTTGTGCCGGTTCTTTTCCTGGCAACTGTTCAACTTCAGGCTTCCGTGACGCTGATGTCTGGGCAAATGTCGGCGCACGAATAATTCGCGGTTATAGCGCCATGCAAATGAGCGCTGAGGCGCCAGCGCAACGCCACGAGATTGAACGGCAACTTCAGGAGCTTGATAGGAACCCTCAGTTGGATGCAGCTACCGGCGCTCAAGTCAGCCCGGTGGGCGCTTAGCAACACCGCTCTGGTAGGCGGCTTCCTTCACCGCCTCGGCAACGCGGGTTGTCACCTCACGGTTAAAAACGCTGGGAATAATGTACTCCTCACCAAGTTCCGAGTCGTCTATGCATGAGGCAATGGCGCGGGCTGCTGCGAGTTTCATCTCCTCGTTAATGTCGGTCGCGCGTGCATCAAGCGCTCCACGGAAAATGCCGGGAAAGGCGAGCACATTGTTGATCTGGTTCGGGTAGTCACTGCGCCCGGTAGCAATAACGCGCGCATGGCCAGCAGCTTCCTCCGGCATAATTTCCGGTACGGGGTTGGCAAGCGCAAACACTATGGCGTCTTTTGCCATCTGTTTGACCGCCTCCACCGGCACAATGCCGGGGCCGCTGACACCAATGAGAATGTCGGCTCCGCGCGCCGCCTCCACCATGGTGCCATCCTCGTTCTCTGCATTTGTGGCCGTTGCCAGCCAGGCCTTGCTCTCGTTGAGCTCCTTCAGGCGGGTGCGGCTGATAATGC
>JAIVHN010000190.1 GCA_020201015.1 Spirochaeta sp.
GGTGTATCCTATAAGCGATATAGCAAAAGAGGCCAAAAGGCTTGGGTCGGAGCTGGCAATACTGACCGTACCGCCCGAGGTGGCACAGACAGTTGCGGAACAACTCGCGGCGGCAGGCATCCATGCAATATGGAACTTCACTAATGCTAAGCTTAAACTAGACGAAGACATCGTGGTGCAACGTGAAGATCTCAGTTCCGGGTACGCTATGCTTTCAGTTCGTATGAAGCTCGGTAGAAGTTAAGCGTCATAGCACAACGTTACCCTACGCAGCGCTATACCGGAATAATCCGGTGATAGCGCTTCTTGCCCGCTCGCAGCAGTAACTCTGGCCCCCGGACACCATCTTGGGTAGGCTCATTCTCGAGCCTATCTACCCCAATAAGCTCGTCAAGACTCTCTATTTTTTGTTCATTCACGCGCGCACCGCCTTGCTCCACCAAGCGCCGAGCATCGGACCGCGATGAACAAAGTCCTGAACGCTGAAATAAATCGAGAGCAGGTATACCGCCTTCAAGCTCCGAAAGAGGAATCTCGGTACTGGGAATTCCAGACCTGTCACTGCTACCGGCACCCGCGTTTGTCCCAAATGCTGCAGAAGCGGCCTGCTCCGCCCGGACGGCTTCTTCCTCACCATGTACTAGTCGTGTTAGCTCAAACGCAAGCCTTTTTTTAGCGGCATTCAGTGCTTGCCCTTCAAAGGCTGAAAGCTCTTCAATCTCTTCATTGGGCAAAAATGTATACAGATAGAGAAACTTTCTCACGTCTGGATCCGGCACATTTCGCCAGTATTGATAGAAGTCGTAGACAGAAAACATCTCCGGGTCTAGAAAAACCGCACCTTGTTCAGTTTTTCCCATCTTTTTACCGTCGGCTCGCGTCACCAAAGGAAAGGTCAGGCCAAAACTCTCGCTACGGCTTACTCTCCGAATAAGATCAACTCCGGCAACAATATTTCCCCATTGGTCATCACCGCCTACCTGAAGACGGCAGTCGTAGTCACGGTTCAAGATGAGATAGTCGTATGACTGCAACAGCTGGTAGTTGAACTCAATAAAAGAGAGCCCGGTCTCGAGACGCATCTTATAGGTCTCAAAGGACAACATTCGGTTGACCGAGAAATGTCTGCCGATATCACGTAAAAACTCGATGTAGTTCAACCCAGCCAGCCAGTCGGCGTTGTCTACTACCGTCGCCTCGCAGCCTTGCGCAGCCAGGAAATCTTCAATCTGAGTGCGAATTGAGGCCGCGTTTGCCTGTATTTGCTCCACAGTCAACATTTTGCGCATCTCGGTCTTGCCAGACGGATCTCCAATTCGAGCAGTGCCACCACCTATAAGTGCAATTGGTCTATGCCCGGCACGAGCAAGATGTACCATGGCGTAGAGCGGCACCATATGCCCCGCATGCAGACTAGAACCGGTCGGATCAAATCCAACGTAAAAGCTAGTCGGTTCTTGTGCGAGTAACGCGCTCACGGCGTCTATATCGGTACATTGCTGCAGAAAGCCCCGTTCCTGCAACGCCTTGAGTCCTTGGTCCATTATCCTTTCCGCCCTCGTTCACGCATTAGCTTCGCCTGTAGTCGGTACTAGCTACTAACTTCGCGTGTAGTTTTCAATGGCCTCTTCCAGCCGGTTTGTGAGCTCTGCAACAGGCACGCGCACCTGCTCCATACTGTCGCGGAAGCGCAGAGTAACCGTTTGATTCTCTTTTGTTTCATAGTCAATGGTAAGACAAAAGGGGGTTCCAATCTCGTCTTGCCTCCGGTACCGCCTACCAATTGCACCACTCTGATCATAGAACGTTGAGAAGCGGCGGCGGAGTTTCCTCTCAATTTCCTGAGCCAGCTCCGAAAGGCCATCTTTCTTTACCAAGGGGAACACTCCGACCGTAATCGGCGCGATCTCCGGATGAAATCTCAGAACCACCCGGCGGTCGTTTTCTCCGACCTCTTCATCCTCGTATGCGTCTGCGAGGGCCATAAGCACACTTCGAGTCAGCCCAGCTGAGGTTTCAATGATATAAGGCAGGTAGCGTTCGTTATTCGTGTCGTCCAGGTAGCGCAAATCTTTGCCGGAGAACTCCGAATGCCGACGTAAGTCAAAGTCGGTTCGATTGTGAATACCCTCAAGCTCTCGCCAACCAAAGGGGAACTCAAACTCAATGTCATACGCATCCTTAGCATAGTGAGCAAGCTCATCTGGCCCATGTTGTTGAAATCGCAGCCGCTCGGGACGAACCCCAAGCTTAGAGTAATAGCTCATCCGTTGTTCTTTCCAGAACTCGAACCACTTCTCGTCCTCACTCGGATGCACGAAATACTGCATCTCCATCTGCTCAAACTCACACGTGCGAAACACAAAGTTCTTAGTCACAATTTCGTTACGAAAGGCTTTGCCGACCTGAGCAATGCCAAAGGGAATACGGACACGCGAAGTTTGCACCACGTTCTTGAAGTTCACATAAATTCCCTGTGCAGTCTCCGGTCTTAGGTACACAACCGACCCGGTGTCTTTCACCGGACCCAAGTGAGTATCAAACATGAGGTTAAAGGCACGCGGTTCCGAGAGTGGATTCCCCCCAGGGCTCGTTTTAGATTCGCGCTGCTCTTCACTTAGATGATCCCAGCGAAAGCGCTCATTCGTGACGGTATCCTCGACCATGAGATCGGCAAAACTATCAACGTGCCCCGAAGCTTCCCATACTTTTGGATGCATGAGGATGGAGGCATCCAGCCCGACAATGCCGTCGTGAAGCTGGGTCATTTCTCGCCACCAGAATCGCTCAAGGCGGTTCTTGAGCTCTACCCCAAGCGGGCCGTAATCCCATGCCGAGGAAAGACCGCCATATATCTCGGAAGACGGAAATATAAAACCTCTACGTTTGCACAAGGCAACAATTTCTTCCATCGTTCCTCGTCGAGTCGTGTCTTCATTATCTGCCATTATTTCCTCGCTTTATTTTTTTGTATTTTCAGATTCCAACCGGCTCGTTCCATCCCGCAGGTTCCAACCGGCTCACAATTTTTCCACTCTACTCTTCACCGAGCGTTGATTTCAATTTTTGTAGCGCCACCCCAACTCGAACGCGCGCCTTGTCCTCACCTAGGAGTTTGATGGACCCAAAGAGCGGTGGAGAGACCTTAGACCCAGTTACCGCAACACGTAGGGGCATGAGAACGTTTCCAAGTTTGGTCTCTAATTGCTCGGCAAGGAGACGAAACCGCTCCTCATTCTCTTCGTCACTACGGCTGGATAGCCCCTCAAGTAGTCCCAAAACTCCCTCAAGCACCTCAACGGTGGCTGCCACGTCCATCTTCTTGGGAATCAAATCCTCAGTAGGATACTCGGCAGGATCTCCAAGCAAAAATCCAAGCAGCTGTGGAGCTTCTTCAAGACGCTTCATTCGCTCCCTGATGAGCGGGAGCGCCTGCTTTAGTTGTTCTCCGGTAGCGCGTATCCCGGCTTCCTCTAAAAACGGTGTTATGAGATGGAGCAAGCGAGTATCGTCGCAGTCGCGAATGTAGTTGCCGTTGAACCAATCAAGCTTTGTGTAATCAAAGACAGATGGTGCCTTGTTGAGTTTGTTTGCGTCAAAAAGTGTCTCAAGCTCATCAAGAGTAAAAAACTCACGCGAGTCGTCGTAGGCCCAGCCAAGTAAAGCAACGTAGTTTATTACCGCCTCCGGTAGATATCCTCGACGCCGAAATTCAATCAGGCTAGTCGCTCCATGGCGCTTGGACAATTTCTGGCCATCCTTCCCCATCACCATGGGCAGATGGCAAAATACCGGGGTCTCCCACCCAAAAGCCCGGTACAAAAGTATATGAAGCGCGGTTGAAGGCAACCACTCCTGCGCCCGCAGTACATGAGAAATTTCCATGGTATGGTCGTCTACAACATTTGCTAAGTGATAGGTTGGGAAGCGATCGGACTTCAGAAGCACTGGATCGGGACTAATATCCTTGTTCTTGCGCTTAACTCGCCCCAGGAGCAAGTCCTCAAACACCGCGTCGCCTTCAAGCGGAGTCTTAAAGCGCACAACCGGATGTGGGTTCTCACTGCGCAACCGTTCACGGTCTTCTTTGCTCAGATCTCGACATCGCCGATCATAACCAACTACCGAACTTTTGCCCTGCGTCTGCTCTGCGCGCATTGTCTCCAGACGATCGGCCGTACAGAAACACTCGTACGCATGCCCCGTCTCAATAAGCGCATGCGCAGCCGCCTCGTAGCTCGGCTGTCGCTCACTTTGAAAGTACGGGCTGTGCGGTCCTTCTTGGTTTGGCCCCTCGTCCCAATGAATACCTAACCACGAGAATGAATCATAGATGTCTTGCAACGCAGTCGGATCGAAACGTTCACGGTCTGTGTCCTCAATACGCAGGATAAACTTTCCGCCCAAAGAGCGAGCAAATAAATAGTTAAACAAGGCGGTTCTAATTCCGCCGATGTGCTGCAACCCAGTGGGGGAAGGTGCATAGCGAACTCGAACATTCATGAAGCGGTTTCCTTTCTCCGGCGGGATTCTCTCGCTGTCATTATAGCCAGCGCCGAGAGCGCCGGTCAAGCCGAGCGTTGTGGCGTGTTTTACTGCCTGTACCAGCTCAGGAACAGGCCAAGGCGCACCATGGTTTCTTGCAGTATCTTTACATCTGGGAGGAATACCAGTCGAAAATGATTGGTGTCGACACAGTTGAAGCCGCTGCCCTGCACCAGAAGAACCTTTTTCTCCAGCAGCAGATCCAGTACCAACCTCCGGTCGTCCTGAATGTTAAAGACTTCTGGATCCAGACGCGGGAATAGATACAGAGCACCCTTGGGTTTCACGCAACTAACGCCCGGGATACCAACCAAGGCCTCATAAGCGGTGTCGCGCTGATCCCTCAGTCGGCCGCCGGGAAGCACTAAGTCCTCAATACTCTGATAGCCCCCAAGTGCCGCCTGCACTGCAAACTGCGCGGGCACATTGCTACACAGCCGCATATTTGCTAGAATATCAAGTCCTTCCCGATAGTCTTTCCCATAGATCTTACGGCCACTTAGAACCATCCAGCCAGCACGAAAGCCTGCCGCTCGGTAGCCTTTGGACAGGCCCCCAAAGGTCACACAAAAAACATCCTCGGATAGAGCCGCGAGTGAAATATGTTCAGCATCATCATAAACAATTTTGTCATAAATCTCGTCGCAGTACACAATAAGATTAAACTCGGCGGCAATATCATGTAGGCCTTGCAAGATTTCACGTGAATATACCGCACCTGTCGGGTTGTTTGGATTAATGACTACCAGCGCCTTGGTACGGGCAGATATTTTTGCTTTGATATCCTCCAGATCCGGTTGCCACTCCGAGGATTCGTCGCACACATAGTGCACAGGACGGCCACCTGAGAGGCGAACACACGCAGTCCACAGCGGATAGTCTGGAGCCGGTATAAGCACCTCATCGCCGTCGTTGAGCAAAGCCTGCATCGACATTGCTATAAGTTCACTGACACCGTTCCCCATGTAAATGTCATCAATCTCAATCCCACTTACCGGCTTGCGTTGGAAGTACTGCATCACTGCCTTCCGCGCAGAGAACAGACCTTTGCTATCACAGTATCCTTGCGCATCCCGTAGATTGACAATGACATCGTGGAATAACTCGTCGGGTGCTTCGAATCCAAACGCTGCTGGGTTACCAATATTGAGTTTGGTGACGGCAAAACCCTCTTCCTCTAAACGCCGAGCCTCAACCATCACCGGGCCTCGAATGTCGTAACAGACATCCGACAGCTTTTGTGACTTCTGGAAATCTATCATGAGAACCTCTCCGGCACATACGCCGCTGTAGAAAAATGCTGAGCGTCGCGGTTAGTTCGTGGCGGAACCGTTACCCGAAACCGTGCCTGCATCCTCAGTTGTGTTGCTATCAGACATTACCCACTCCTCGGCATTCTTGACCAGCCGTGCAAGAACAACTACCTGTAGATTAGCCCGATTTTTTTCAATTTCACGCTGCAACTTGCCGGAACCGTAACGGCGGCGAAAATCTGCTTTATATTCATCCAAACGCGAAGCAAGCTCGGGATCAATCTCACGGAAGGCGTCCAAAAGATAGAGCGAAAACAGACGGACCAACGGCTCTTTCGTCTGTTCACATAATTTTAGCAATGCATCACGCGCCTCATCACTTTTCTGTTTCTGCATGGCGGCAAAACTGTAGGACCAGGTAAGCCAATCTCGCTGCCTGGACTTCGGATGATAGCGATATCGATTATAGTACTCGATCATTTCATCAGGATTGTTGCGCAACAATCGTGGAATACCAAACTCTAAAGCAAATCGCGCTGGCAGAGTTGAATTTCGCGCGTTCAGCTCCTGCTCCAATGTTTCAATTTTGTCCGGTTCAGAAAGCACGATGTAGGTGTTAATGAGAATACGGAGCTGCTGCTGCGAAAACCGTTTTTTCGTCAAAACGCGGTACTCGAGGTAGCTCCTTAGGCCTTGCCAATCCTCGGCCTCCAGGAGCGAGAATAATTTTCGATTCATCGCAAAGTATATATTGAGTCCGCCGATAATGATGAGGAAAACCGCGGCAAGGTACCAGTTTTCAAGCCAGAAGACTCGGGCATACTCCGCTCCAAGGAAAAAAAGCGGCATGAGAAACACAAATAGAAACGAAATCGCAATAATCCCGTTGAAGAGTAGAAAAATGATCTTAAACTTCATGAAGCATTCTCCTATAATGGGGAGACAATGCTCAATGTAAACCAATCCCTACGCGGGGTCAACGGTGGAAAAGAATGAATAAGCTTCTGCTTCAGACAATTACACCCGGCAAATACTTTTCAGATAAACTCTTTTTAGATGAGAAGTATATAGTGCTTTCAACCGAAACACCAATGACACAGGAGCTGCGCTCGCGCCTTGAACGCTGGAAGTTCTCTTACGTCCACACCGCCGGACAACTCCGAGATCAACCGGCTACTGATCAGGGCGAGGTCAGCGCCGCAACCGGCAACATTGAACTTGATCTTAAAGAAAGCAGTCAGTTCAAAGAGACCCATAAATCCTACATCAGCATGATGACCTTCACTGAGAAAATCATCTCAGACTTTGTAAGTAAAGAGGAACTGCCGCAACGGCTCATTAGCGAAAAGTTAAAAGAGGTCCTTGACCTTATCAAAGAGAAACGACGATACGCCCTGCGACTCACCGAGTTTCGCACGTCGACCCACAATCATCTTGTCGACCATGCCGTCAAGACCAGTTTTCTTTCGGTAGCTATCGGAATGTCTCTTAAACTACCGCCGCATAAGCTTATAGAGTTGGCAACTGCCTCGCTACTCCACGAGATTGGCATGGTACGCTTACCCCCGCAGCTTTACATGAGCAATCAACCGCTCAATCCGCAAGAGAAAAAGGCCATCACAGCGCACACCGTTCTGGGATTCAAGATACTCAAACAGTTTTCCTTTCCAATGCCGGTTTGTTTAGGCGTACTTGAATGCCGTGAACACCCAGACGGAAGTGGATACCCGCGTGGACTAACCGGTGAGCGAATTTCAACATATGCTAAGATTATTGGGGTGTGTAGCGCTTATGCTGGTCTTATCTCGGATCGGCCACATCGCAAAGCATTTCTTGGTCACGAGAGTATCATGGATCTTCTCAAGGGCCGCGGGCGCACGTACGACGACGGCGTTCTGAAAGCGCTCCTTGCAAACCTCTCGATCTACCCCATTGGTTCGTATGTCTTGCTCGCTAACGGCGCAAAGGGAATGGTCATTGAAACCAATTCCGAGAGTCCCCGCAATCCTGCGGTTCGTGTTGTGGCCGGACCAAACAACGAACGGTACTCTTCTTCGCAGATTGTTAACACACAAGAGAAAGACTACCAGATTGTTCGCGCGCTTTCACGCGAGGAAAAACTGGAAATAGCGCCGGAGACTACACAACCGGCTTAGAATATCAGCCGGAAGTAAAAAGCACAGATGAGGCGCTCCGTTGAGAAAGATAGTATGAGTACAAGCACGCAAATTTTCTTGACATGCGGTACACCCGAGTCCCACAGCTTTTCAGCTGGCATTCCGGTCGGAGAGGCGCTTCGCCAGTTCTCAGCACTCAACGATGCAATCATAGCCTGTTTGGTGAACAATGAGCTCGTGAGCCTTACCTACCCACTTGAAACTGACGCAACACTCGTTCCGGTTAAACTTGCTTCGCCGGAAGGAGCGCGCGTATACCGGCGATCCTTGTGCTATTTACTGGCGATGGCGGTCCAACAGGTTTTTCCGGCGCGTGGCCTAAGCATTAGCCACTCGCTCGGTGAAGCTTACTACTATGAGTTTGCAGACAATGCACCCGTGCACGAAAATGATCTCAATCAAATATCCAACCGCATGCAGGAACTCGTTGCGGCAAGGCGTCCTATTCATCACCGGGTCATGGCCTACGAGCAGGCTCGCGAACACTTTCGCGAGGCGGGAATGAGCGAGACCAGCCAACTTCTCGAACACCACAACGTCGCCAAGATCGCAGTATACCAGTGTGGTCAATATTGCGATCTGTCGCATGGGCCGGTTGCACCTTCAACCGAGCTCCTTGGAGTATTCGAGCTCATGCGCTACGGGCCTGGATTCTTATTGATGTTTCCGAGCGAAACGGATCCAGCATGTACAGCGCCATTTGAAGATAATCCGCTGTTGTTCTCGGTGTACCAAGAGCACAAAAACTGGGGCAAAATACTTGGCGTACACTCCGCTGGACGATTAAACGCACGGGTCCGTGAGGGAACCATCCGAGAGTTCATCCGGGTTGCAGAAGCCCTCCACAACAAGCGCATAGATGCTATAGCCGAAGGTATTGCAGCGGACCCGTCCCAGCCGCGTATAGTACTCATTGCTGGCCCCTCGTCATCGGGAAAAACAACCTTCACCAAACGCTTAGCAATACAGTTACAGGTATACGGACTTGAGCCGATAATTGCCGCAATTGACGACTTCTTCGTTCCGCGCGAACTTACACCTTTAGATGAACATGGAAATTACAACTTTGAGGACTTAGGCGCCGTAGATGTAGCGCTGCTCAATAAAACTCTGCTTGACCTCATTGAAGCCAGCCCCGTCGAGCTACCGAGTTTCGACTTTAAAACAGGCACCCGCAAGATGAGAAGTCCGGGCCCAGCGCCTGGTCCAAACGCCGTAATCCTGATGGAAGGTATGCATGCGCTTAACCCGGCGCTCATTCCAGATGTACCTCAAACACGATGCTACCGTGTGTATGTTTCAGCCCTTACGCAACTCAATTTAGATGATCACAACCGAATTCCAACCACCGATAACCGCCTTATCCGAAGAATGGTACGCGACGCAAAGTACCGCAACGCCGACGCCTTAACTACACTCCGAATGTGGCCTCAGGTTCGGTCGGGCGAAAACCGCAACATATTTCCATATCAGAAAGACGCCGATGTCGCCTTTAACTCGGCGCTCGACTACGAGTTAGGCGTCATGGCAGGTGAAGCTCTGCAACTACTGCGCTCGGTCAAACCCTCCAACGAGGTGTATCACGAGGCGATCCGACTTATAAGTTTCCTGGATAACTTCAGCACAATTCCGGCGAAATTCGTACCACACACGTCTATCCTACGTGAGTTCATTGGAGACAGCGCTTTCAAATATTAGAGCACGCTTTTAAATACTAGAGCGCAAGGGTAGCCAGTCTTCCTGACCCCAATTTCCTCTCAGAGTTACATCAGATGAAAGCGCCTTGGCCAACACTGACAAAAACTCAACTCTTGAAATTTCACGCGCACCAAAACGATCAAGGTGACCTGTGTACACCTGGCAATCTACAAGTTCAAACCCAAGCGCCGCCAAATAACGAACCACAGAAACAAACGCCACTTTCGATGCATCCGCTTGCGCAGCAAACATACTCTCGCCAAAAAACGCTCGTCCTAGCGAGACCCCGTACAGGCCGCCAGCAAGTTCGCCACTCCGCCAGGCCTCAACCGAGTGTGCATACCCCAATTCATGCAACTTGATATACCCGTCCACCATCTCGGTGGTGATCCACGTGCCTTCCTGCCCCGGCCGGGGCACCTCGGAGCAACGTTGTATCACCTCCGCAAAAGAGGTGTCGAAGCTTAGCTGATACTCCCCGGCGCGGAGACGCCGCGCCAGTCGCCGAGGCACATGTAGTTCCGAGGGAAAAAGTACAAAGCGAGGGTCGGGCGACCACCACAAGAGCGGATCATCCTCGCTAAACCAAGGAAAGATTCCTTGTTCATAGGCCGAGAGAAGAACTCCCGGCGAGAGGTTCGCGCCACTTGCAACAATTCCCTCCGGAGTTCCCACACCTGGATTCGGAAAACTAATCCGCTCTTGTTCGGTCAGATAAGGAAAGTCGTCACTCACTCGTTGCCGAAACTCGCATTGTCGTCTGCAGGCCGGATAACGATATCGTCATCAACCACATCAATTTTGGCCCGGCCACCATGCTGAAAGTCGCCAAATAGAACAGCGTCAACGAAGTAACTCTTTATCTTATCCTCGATAAGCCGCGCAATGTTGCGGGCTCCAAACTCGGCCGAGTAACCACGCTGTGCCAACCATTTGATACAGTCTTCCGTTACCTCAAGGCTGACCT
>JAIVHN010000134.1 GCA_020201015.1 Spirochaeta sp.
GTTTCCTATTCTTATAGGCCACTCACGCAAATCCTTTCTTGGGACTCTTCTATCTGATGAAGATGGTCATGCGCGACCGGTAGGGGAGAGGCTGTCCGGCGGTTTGGCAGTCTCTTTGTTTGCTGCGGCCCAGGGAGCCTCAGTATTGAGAGTTCATGACGTTGCAGAAACTGTCGATGCTCTTAAAGTAGGACTGTTTTTGTCATCCCCAGGGGAGAGCGATAGGTGAACTGGTTTACCGACATTTGGTTGCTGCGCGGTTACGTGCTGCCAGCGCTTGATATCTTGTTACTCGCGTTTTTGTTCTATAAGGGCTACCAAATCCTTGTGCAAACCCGGGCTGTGCAGCTCGTGCGCGGCGGGGTGTTGGTCGGGCTGACCTATGCTACCGCCTATTTCCTTGATCTTCGCACCCTGCTGTGGCTGCTTAATATTGTTGCGCCCAGTCTTGTCATTGGTATTGCTATCATTTTCCAGCCGGAGCTCAGGAAAATCTTCACTCGTATCGGACAGGGGCGCTGGTTGCAGTTTACCGAAACTTCCAAAACTAACCAAGTTGATGCTGTGGTACACGCGGCCGAGGTGCTTTCGATTCGGAAGCGCGGAGCACTTGTAGCATTCGTACGCCAAGTTGGACAGAAGGGTGTTATCGAGACCGGCACCCGGCTTGATTCAGATATATCGAGCCAGCTTCTCTTGTCGCTGTTTGCCTTTGATACCGCTCTTCATGACGGCGCGGTAATCATAGAGGGTAGTAAGATTGTAGCCGCTGGCTGTCTACTTCCACTCTCGGACCAAGTTGATGTCCGAAGAAGCTTTGGAACACGACATAGGGCGGCCCTTGGGTTGGTTGAGGAGTCCGACGCGGTTGTGCTGGTCGTGTCCGAAGAAACCGGGGCGGTCTCGCTTGCCTATGACGGTAACCTCTATTACGACCTTGGCACCGACGAAGTACGCGCACGTTTGATTGACCTCCTCAATATTGCGAGCATAGGCGATTTGGAACAGGAGGAGGTGAGCGCATTTGAAGATTAGCGTGTTACTTTCTCGAGCTCGCAAAAACTGGCCTGCAAAGGTTTTGTCTCTTGTGGCGGCGGTGGTTTTGGTGTTGTTCCATAACTACTCTCGCCTGGAGAGCCGTGAACTAAGTGTGCCTTTGAGGCTTGAACTCCCAAGTGGGTATGTTCCTGCCTCACCATTTGCTGACCGAGTACGGCTGACTCTTCGGGGTGAGGCCGAAGAGATCTCCAGCATTGGTGAACGGGATCTTGATGTGTTTGTGGACTTGACCCGCCGCGATAGTGAGGGAGTTTTCCGCGCCCCGGTCCAGGTGCAGAAACTCGGTGCGGCAGTTGGTATGGATCCGTTAGAGATCGTAATAGACCCGTTGCACGTGTCGGTACGGCTTGGAGAGCAGATTACTCGTGAAGTCGATATAGTACCGAACCTTGCCGGGTATCCCCCACCAGGATACGAACTGGGTAGCTACGTAATAAACCCTACGACTGTGTCGGTGACAGGTCCTCGAGGGCGCATTGCAACTATGGAGTCTATACAGACTGAGGAGATACGTGTTGCGGGTCGCACCGAGGACTTCGCTGTTCAGGTGCGCCTCTCACCCCCAAGCCCCTTGGTTAGCATTCCCGGGGGCGGGATAGTAGAGTTCCGCGCATCAATTGAAGAGTCTGTGATGTTGACAACCTTTGACCGGGTAGAGCTGGTAGTTCTCAATCTTGCTCCCGAACTGCAAGTTGAGTTGGAGCCGGAGACAGGCACAATTCGCTTGCAAGGTGGCGGGCAAGAGCTTGAGGGGCTTTCTCCTGCCGATATGCAGCTCATACTTGACGCGTCCGATATAGATGCGCCCGGTACGTACGAGCTGCCGACGAGGCCGGTTCTGCCTGCCGGGTTTTTGGTGTTACGCTATGAGCCTACGCTTGTTGAGCTGAGAGTGACGGAGTAAGGTTAGGTGATTCACGGAATTGGTATTGATGTGGTTGAGGTTGCCCGTATGCAGGTCTGGTTGGACCGCCCCGAAATCCTCAACCGCTATTTTTTCCCGGCCGAACTTGCCGATATTCGCTCACGTGGCGACTCCGCTGTCTTGTCTCTCGCCGCGCGTTTTGCTGCTAAGGAGGCGTACGGCAAGGCCTTGGGAACCGGGATGCGCGGTATCCGACTTAAGGATATACAGGTGCAGAATGATGAACACGGTAAACCCGAGATGTTCCTGCATGGAACCGCTGCCGAGGCGTTGCGGCGCTCTGGTGCGTGGCGTGTCCATCTTTCTATGAGTCATGAACGCGAACATGCCCTGGCAATGGTTGTGATTGAGACTCGTGAGTAGGAACAGCATGGTGTGCGGCGCGACTGCCTAAGGAGTAACGGCAATGAACGGCGAGTCGAGTATTACGTTTTTCCAAAAGAAAGCAACCACATGTCCGGTATGCGAGAAAGAGTTCTTCCGCGAAGAAATGCGCACCGGGCGTGGGCGACTCATTGCTGGAAAGCTTACGCATGAGTTGCGACGCACATACGAACCCTCCCAGAAGTATGGCGAAATTCATCCGCTGATCTATCCGGTGATTGTGTGTCCTCATTGCTATTATGCGGCTTTTGCTCCGGATTTTGACGAACTAAGGCCCGAGACGGCAGAGGTTCTTTATCAAAACTACGATGAACGCCGGGAACAGGTAGATAAAATCCTGCCGCCACTGGACTTTACTTCTCCCCGAGAACTCAAAGAGGGCTTAGCTTCGTACTACCTTGCCACCTTGTGCTATGAACAGGCCCATAAAGATATTTCGCCAACTTTTAAGAAGGGTTTGTGTTGTTTGCGAGCCGCATGGGTAGCCAACGACATACACAAAAAGCACCCCAGCGATAACTATGACTACTTGGCTCGTGTGTTTTATCGAAAGGCGCGGTTCTTCTACGCCCATGCAGTTGAGTTAGAGCAGACCGGTAAGGAAAAGTTATCAGCGGGTGGCCACCAGGGTCCGGATCTTGATAAAAATTACGGCTATGATGGCGTGCTCTATGTAACCG
>JAIVHN010000294.1 GCA_020201015.1 Spirochaeta sp.
CACGTATGGTTGGGTGGGGTTACTGGGTGTGGGAAAAACCGGGGATCTATCCCGGTGGTATTCCACTGACAAACTTTGCGGGCTGGTTCCTTGCCGCCGGACTCATTACGGCGCTCGTCGCACCGAGTATGCCTGTACCCCGAGCCGAGTTGTCGCCAGTGCTGCTGCTGATTCTGGTGTATGTGGTGGTCTGGTTGTTGGAGACGCTTGGACAGGCGTTCTTTTGGAAAATGAAAGGCTCGGCCTTTCTGGGTGGAACAGTAATGGGTGCGATTAGCTTTGCAGCCTTTTTTGCCATTCGGCTAGTTTGGTGAGCGCCTCTAAGGGTGTTAGGTTTTCTACCGACAGAGAGGAGATTTCGCTGATCAGGAGTTCCTGCGCCGAGAATAACTCGGTAGTAGCGGTATGTGCGGTTTTGATCGGTGTGTTTCGCCAGGTAAGGTCGGTATGCGCTGTATCTTCGTGCGCCTGCTCAAGAAGCTGTTCGGCTCGCCTTACAACTGCTAGCGGAATGCCCGCAAGCGCTGCAACGTGAACCCCATAAGATTGTTCTGAAGGCCCTTCAACAACACGTTTGCGAAATATCAGTTCACCTCCCGATTCAGCGACCTCAAGGGAAAGATTTCCAAGCTGCGGTGAACGCATTGCAGTGAGCTCATGAAAATGGGTAGCAAACAGTGTACGCGCGCCGACTTTGTTGAGAAGGTATTCTGTTACCGCTGTTGCTATTGCCAGGCCGTCTGTGGTGCCGGTACCGCGCCCTACCTCGTCCATAATTACAAGACTTCGAAGCCCTGCATTTCGCAGAATTGCAGCCGTCTCACTCATTTCGACCAGAAAAGTTGACTCGCCTCGAGCCAGGTTGTCTTGTGCTCCGACACGACAGAATACCCTATCCACCAAACCAATGCGCGCAGCCTCTGCTGGTACAAAGCTACCCATCTGAGCCATGAGTACAATAAGCGCGGTCTGGCGCAAAAAGGTCGACTTACCAGCCATGTTCGGACCGGTGACCAAGCGAAACAAAGGGCTTTTCCCGCCGAGGAGTAGATTATTAGGAACAAAACTCCCGGTGTGCCGTTCAACGACTGGATGACGTCCGGACTGGATCTCCAGTATCGGCTCTTCTATGAGCTGTGGTCGCACATACCCGTTACGGGTTGCCGCCAAGGCCAATGAGGCCAGACAGTCTAGGCGGGCGGTACGTTCGGCGCAGGCCAAGAACAAAGGAATGGCTGGCACACACCGATCACGAAGGGTGAGAAACAGTTCTCGCTCGCGTTCGTTGCTTCCCTCCTCGGCGCCGGTTATACTTTCTTCCAACTCCGCAAGCTCCTCGGTCGTAAAGCGCTCGGCGTTGGACAAAGATTGCCGTCGGATAAAGTGATCCGGTACCGAGCTGGCGCCGGACTTCGTCGTTTCAAGGTAATATCCAAGTACGCGGTTGTGCTTGACTTTCAGTGAGGGGATGCCGGTTGTTGCGCGCTCGCGTGCAAGATATTCTTCAAGGTAACGAGCACCGTCATGGCTAAGCGCCCGGAGGCGATCCAGTTCCAGATCAAATCCATCACGAAAAATGCCGCCTTCGTGAATGGTCACTGCCGGTTCGTCCAGTAGGGCTCCACGCAGATGCGTCGCAATTGTTGAAACCTGTGACATATCCTCGGCGTTCTTAATGGGCAGTGAAGAATCACTCAGATGATCTGCGCTAAGCTCTTGCAGTCTTAGAATTCCTTCAAGTGACCCTGCAATTGCCACAAGATCTTTAGCATGAGCACGCTCCATAGCAACGCGCGACGCAAGTCTCTCCAGATCAAGAACGCGCCCTAACTCCTCGCGTACCGAAGATAACAGCATCTGACCATGATAGAGTTGCGCTATGTTTTCCTGCCGATCTACGACAAGCTCCATATTAGTTGAGGGCGCACCTATCCAACGCGCAAGCATACGAGAGCCCATTGCGGTACGGCAAAAGTCGAGCGTTCTGCGAAGAGTGTAGTTACTCGTGCCGTCGTGCATGTTCGTGAGCAACTCCAGGTTTCGTAGTGTTGCATCGTCAAGCTGCACATGATCCTGTCGGCTGTACTGTTGAAGGCTACGAATGTGCGAAAGGTCCGAACCTGAGGTAGCGCGCAAATACTCAATCAGCACCCCACAGGCCAACGGAAGAATTGAGTTTTCTGGAATCCCAAACCCTTTGAGACTAACTACTCCAAGTACGCGCTCCAAACTTTTACGACTCTCGGCAAGGTTGTAGTTCCAGTCCGGATAACTGTTTAAGAGCCGGTCGCTTTCGGTAAGAACATCCTTGATCTGCGGGTAGTCGCTGAGTAGGCTTTCTTGTACCAACACCTCTCGTGGGCGTAGTCGGGTAAGTTCCGCACGCAGATAAAGCGGAGCGCCATCAAGCGGATATACGGTACCTGATAGTTCTCCAGTGGAGAGATCTGTGTAGACGAGCGACATCTCGGTAGCATGTGCAGCCAAGGAAAGCAGATAGTTGTTGGATGAGCGGTCCAACAGATCTTCCTCTACCAAGGTGCCGGGGGTTACAACATTCACAATCTCACGTTCTGCGAGACCGCCGCCAGCAGGCAATTTTGTCTGCTCACATATAGCAACCTTTTTTCCGGCATGAATGAGCCGAGCAATGTAACCGGCGGCGGCATGATGCGGGATTCCGCACATTGGTACGCCGCTCCGCTGCGTTAGCGTAAGACCAAGAATACGCGAGGCTTCAACGGCATCGCTGCGAAACATCTCATAAAAATCTCCCAAACGAAAAAACAACACCGCATCACGGTGCTGATCTTTGAGCTGAAGTCCGTCCATGTTGCTGCGAAACACAACCGTGTAGCCCTCGCTTTCAGCGACAAATACAATGGCTCGTTGGACATCTTCAAGAAATTGATCACTGGTGACTCGCTCTTGTTGAATTTCCAGTTGACGGCGCCGGCGTTGGGTTAACTCTTGAATAAATGCCTGCAGTTCGCTGATCTCTTCATCTAAGCGGATCTCTGCACGTTGATTGTCGTTGTCACGTGCCTCAACTCGCTGTGTACGGAGTTCCTCGAGTTCTTCTACTTGTGAGTCGATTTCGTTCTGATACTGCTCTCGCAGACGCTCTAAATCTCGCACGGCCTGAGAGTCACGATAGAAACTATTGTAAATTCGTTGGACATCAACTACCGCTACGGTTGAGAGCTGTTCATTTGCTCCGGCCGTACTCACAATGAGACCCACCCCTAAAACTAGGCCGATCAGTAATGCGCGTGCTAATTTCATCTCTGTCCTCCGATGCGATTCATATGCATCTCGTTGTATGGTGCTTACAAGCTGTTAAAAC
Organism: Spirochaeta sp.; assembly: GCA_020201015.1. Lineage (GTDB taxonomy): Bacteria > Spirochaetota > Spirochaetia > DSM-27196 > SLAA01 > SLAA01. Next base: position 3,347 of record JAIVHN010000294.1, read on the forward strand.
AGCTCGGTTCCTATAGAGAATACGAAGTCCCATCCTTGGCCTTCGCTGCCGTCTTGATTAAAGAGGCTGCCTGTTTGCCAATCGACGTCACCATCCACAACGCGGAAACGACGCGCCAAGTATAATCGAATAGGAAACTGCGGAATAACAAATCGCAGTCCAAACCCGGTGCTGAACTTGAAACTTTCGATATCTGTATCTTGTATATCGCCGCGGTCGTCATAGGGCACCGCCCCCTCGAGGAAACCATCAAGCCAAATTACATTCTGTGCGAGCGGCATGCGCAACTCAAGCCAGTTGTTCCACAAGGCTAACAGGTTTGTCTCTCGTCCCCAGCCGCGCGCATTGAACATGCCGTCAATAGCAAGTCTGTCGGACTCAGAGGCAATGGGACCTTCTTGGTCGCGGAACTCTGCAGGATGAAGGCTTTGATCCCACGGCCAGATGACCGACATAAGCGATTGTCCAGCCAGCACTATTTTCCAGTTCCAGTTCTCAAAGACGTCTAGATCTACTAAGGTGAAATAGCGCTCCAACTTTGAGTCGGTCCGAATAAAATGGCTGTCGCCCCTGAGTAGACCGCCAGTGAATGTTACATCTTGTCGTACAAGCTGACCGGTAGAGGGGTTAAAGACTAAGTCACGGGTATCAAGCTGCGCATAGTTGCTTAAGGAGTTCTTGAAGCGCCACGACTGCCAGTTGTCACGAGTTGTCTCGTTAAAGGGGCGATATATGTCACGGTTATAGTCTAGCCACTCGGCACGGGTCCTTATGCCACCTCCAACTCCGACGCGGCCCACCGGGGTTATCCAGCGATACCCGGTGTTTCCACCAACTGAAACACCGACTGATTCGTACTCCATGAGGTACTCACTGGGCACTGGCGAGAAAGGTCCATCGTAATCGTCGGGATTTTCGTAGGGTTCTGGTATTCCCAGTCCTAGCCGATCCTGTCGTACACCGCTCCGAATGTTCCGGTCAATATTGAGACTTAAGCCCCCGCTCCAACGTCGTCCAAAAAGCCACCGCTCCTGAAAGCTCAATGATAATCTCTGGCTGATTGGGGAGAGATTGGTCTCGGCCGCTACGGTTTGCCCTCTGCCGAGAAAGTTTATGTCTTGCCAGCGGATCATCGCCGAAACCGGAAAGTCGGCGCTACCACCAAAGGCTAAGCCGAAGCGGATATCGGCTGTGCTTCCTTCCTCAACATTTACAATAAGATCCATGAGGCCTTCGGCACTGCCTTGGGGTGTGTCCGGAGTGACCGCAGAGAAGTACTGTGTATTAAAAAGATTTTGAAGTCCTTGGCGGATCCGCGTTGCGCTGAATACCTCACCTACTTCAAGCGGGATCTCCCGTAAAATGACTTCATCCTGAGTTTTTGTGTTACCGCGTAAAATGATGTTCTCAATGCGGGCCCTGTCTCGCTCTACGATTCTAATGGTGTAGGATACCAAGAGGTCCTCAGGATTACGAGACTCGGTACGGGTAATCTCGTTGAAGATATATCCGTTTTCATAATAGAGATCTGCAACACGTTGAAAGTCCGCCTCAAAACGGTTCTGGTTGAGAATATCACCGGGACGCATACGTGTTCGTGCTTGGAGTTCTTCGTCGGTAAAGATTGCGTTGCCTTCAAACTCAGTACCGCTAAAGGACCACTGTTCACCTTCCTCTATGAAGAAGGTTATGGTCACGTAAGTTCGGTCTTCGTCGTTTTCTTCTTCTCCTTGGACATAGTCGACGACGATGTCGACTACACGAGCATCGATATACCCGCGTTCACGATAGTACGCCTCAATTTCGCTACTATCGAGGTCTAGTTGGCCTTCCTGGAAAACACCACGGTTAAACAACGACTGCGGACGGCTTTCAATGTTGCTGCGTAGAGTCCCGTCTGAAGCAAATGAGTTACCACTAAACTGAATTTCACGAATTGTGGTTTGGGTGCCCTCATTAATGGTGAATACGACCACATTACGCTCGTCTTCCGTCTCAACGCGACCGCTGACCTCGGCGTTTGGGTAACCACGCTCGACATAGAGACCGCGCAAGGCGCTGGAAGCGCTACGTATGTCTGCGTTGGTAACGATGTCGCCCTCACGCAGCACGATTGCATCCTGCAGATCGCGGGTACGCAAGCTGCGGTTCCCAGTAAAGCGCAACTCGTCCACCATGGGACGCTCTACGACCTCAAACTCAATAATGACCTCACTGCGATTCTCGTCGGTCGGTAC